>NZ_JBWOPL010000055.1:0-73499 GCF_056451265.1 Rhodocaloribacter sp.
CGCACCGGATGAGATATGGGTCAGTCTGGATCCGATGCGCAAGGATCCGGGAAAATGGAAAGTGTTTCGCCGCTATCCGGCGCGCTTTTCTTTACCGGGGATGGATGCGCCCGGTATTGCTGTGCTCGAGTGGACGAACAAGGGGTGGTGCGGAGTGACCACCTTTCAGGGCGCACGCTTGCGTGACCCGGAACGGAGACGCCGGGAAGTGCTCCCGTACCGCCGCGAGAACTGAGGGATGCGCGCCACCCACATCCCTCAACCCTGCGCCTCCTAGCCGGCTGGTGGCGAGCATTGGTGCGCGATGGGTGCGGCACAGATGCATACGCGTGGAAGTCAGGAGAGTTCGTATACCTTATCGGGTTCGCTAAGAGATCGACGACGACTGGCAGGCGCCGGCCGCCTCCGCTGCAGAAGCAGTTCACCAGGGGCAACGGCTTCCGCAAACGCAAGCGCCGCACCCAACGTCGCGACGGCCAAGCGCGCGCGGCCCTCCCCGCACATGCCGCCGCTGATGGCCCCCATAGCTTCGGGGAACCTTTCGTTTCCTCATTTTTATCCTACCGCCCGCCCCCGTAGCTCAGAGGATAGAGCACCGGTTTCCTAAACCGGGTGTCGCTGGTTCGAGTCCAGCCGGGGGTACAGCGCTTCCGCGACGGTGGACGGCATCGGGGACGGGAGCTCTCCTTCAAAAGGGCGATTCTGCTCGTTTGCCCCCGGATGTTCCCGGCGCTCGTCTGGCTTTCCCTCGGCGCTTGCGCCGGCTTCGCACGACGTCGTGGGCGCGATCGGGGACCTCGAAACGGCCCGGGTCCATCGTGCTGCGTCGGCGGAGACGGGCTTACCGCGACAGATACAGGTTCCGCATCTCGTACGGGCGGCGGAAGTGCTCGTCGGTGAGTTCGTCGATGAAGGCGATGGCCTCGCCGGTCGATTTCATCTCCGGGCCGAGCTCCTTCGGCACCTCGGGGAACTTGTCCCACGAGAAGACCGGCTCCTTGATCGCATAGCCCGTCAGCGTCGAGGTGAGCAGTCCCTTCTCGCGGAACTCGGCGAGCCGATGGCCGAGCATCACCTTCGTCGCGATGTTCGACACGGGGATGCCGGTCGCTTTGGCGACGAAGGGCACCGTCCGCGAGGCGCGCGGATTGGCCTCGATCACGTACACGGCCTCGTCCGTGATGACGAGTTGCACGTTGATCAGCCCGATCACGTTCAGCCGGTGTGCGATCTCCGTCACGTACCGGCGGATCGTGGCGAGGACCGTCTCGGAGAGCGAATACGGCGGCAGCACGGCCGTCGAGTCGCCCGAGTGGACGCCGGCAGGCTCGATGTGCTGCATGATGCCCGCGATCCACACCTCCTCGCCGTCGCACACCGCGTCGACGTCGACCTCGATGCCGTTCTCGAGGAAGAGGTCGAGGAGGATCTGGTTGCCGGGCAAGAGCTTGTGGATCATGCCGACGTATTGCTCCACCTCTTCCTTGTTGATGGCGATGCGCATGCCCTGCCCGCCGAGCACATAGCTCGGGCGCACGAGGATCGGGTAGCCGATGCGCTCGGCGGCGGTGATGGCTTCCGGCACATCGTAGGCGATGCCGTACGGTGGGAAGGGGATCTCGAGCTCTCGCAGGATGCCGGTGAACTTGGCGCGGTCCTCGGCCAGGTCCATGTCCTCGAACGAGGTGCCGAAAATGTGGATGTCGTTCTCGCGGAAATGGCGGGCGAGCTTGAGGGCCGTCTGCCCGCCGAGCTGCACGATGACGCCCTCCGGACGTTCGTGTTCGAGGATGTTGAGCACGTGCTCCCAGAAGACCGGCTCGAAGTAGAGCTTGTCCGCCACGTCGAAGTCCGTCGAGACGGTTTCGGGGTTGCAGTTGACCATGATGGCCTCGAAGCCGGCCTCGCGCGCGGCGAGCACACCGTGGACGCACGAGTAATCAAACTCGATGCCCTGCCCGATGCGGTTCGGCCCGCTGCCGAGGATGACCACCTTCTTCCGGTCGGAGACCTCGCTCTCGTTGACCGTCTCGTACGAGGAATAGAAGTACGGCGTCCGGGCCGGAAACTCGCCCGCGCACGTGTCGACGAGGAGGTAGGCGGGAAGCACGTCGGCGGCTTTGCGGTGGGCGCGCACCTCCGCCTCGGTCACATCGTCGCGGACGAGGAAGGCGATCTGACGGTCGGAGAAGCCGTAGCGTTTGGCCTCGAAGAGCAGGGGGCGGTCGAGCTCGGCGAGTGCGTGCCGGCGAAGCTCGTTCTCCAGGTGGACGATGTCCCGGATTTGAAAAAGGAACCACGGGTCGACCTTCGTGACGTCGGCGACCTCTTCGATGGAGGCGCCGAGTTTGAAGGCGTTGCGGATCTGAAGCGTGCGGTCCCAGTACGGGCGGCGGAGGCGTTCGCGCACCGTCATACGTTGCTCGTCCTCGCGGTCCGCGCCGAGGCCCGCATAGCCGATCTCCAGGCTCTGCCACGCTTTCTGGAGGCTCTCCGGGAAGGTTCGGCCTATGGCCATCACCTCGCCTACGGCTTTCATCTGGGTCGTCAGCTCCTCGTCGACGCCCTCGAACTTGTCGAAGTTGAAGCGGGGAATCTTTGTCACCACGTAGTCGATGGAAGGTTCGAAGCAGGCGCTCGTCGTTCCGGTGACCTCGTTCGGCAACTCGTCGAGCGTATAGCCGACGGCGAGGCGGGCGGCGACCTTGGCGATGGGATAGCCCGTCGCCTTCGAGGCGAGCGCCGAGGAGCGGCTCACGCGCGGGTTGATCTCGATGGCGATCATCCGCCCGGTGCCGGGATGGACGGCGAACTGCACGTTGCACCCGCCCGCGAACGTGCCGATGGAACGCATCATGCGGATGGCTGCGTCGCGCATCCGCTGAAACTGCTTGTCGGTCAGCGTCTGAGCCGGAGCCACCGTCACCGAGTCGCCGGTGTGGACGCCCATCGGGTCAATGTTCTCGATGGTGCAGATGATGATGACGTTGTCTCGGGCGTCTCGGAGCAATTCGAGTTCGAACTCCTTCCACCCGAAGAGACATTCTTCGATGAGCACCTCGTGGACGGGCGAGATCTCGAGGCCGCGCGTCACCTTCCGGTCGAACTCGTCGTGCGACCAGACGATGCCGCCGCCGCTGCCGCCGAGGGTGAACGAGGGACGGATGACCACGGGCAACCCGCCGAGCTCCTGGGTGATCTCCTTGGCTTCGAGCAGGCTCTTGGCGACGTGGCTTCGCGCCTGGTCGATGCCGATTTTCTCCATCAGATCACGGAAAAGCTGGCGGTCTTCGGTGATGTGGATGGCGTCGATGTCTACGCCGATGACGTCCACGCCCGCCTTCTCCCAGTACCGCTCCTGATGCAGCCGGTCGGCGATGTTGAGGGCCGTCTGCCCGCCCATCGTCGGGAGCACCGCGTCCGGCTGCTCCCGGGCGACGATCTCTTTGATCGACCGGGGCGTGAGTTCGCGAAGGTAGATCTTGTCCGCCGTCACGGGGTCGGTCATGATGGTGGCGGGGTTCGAGTTGACGAGCACCACTTCATAGCCCTCGGCCCGGAGCGCGCGCGCGGCCTGGCTGCCGGAATAGTCGAACTCGCACGCCTGCCCGATGATGATGGGGCCGGAGCCGATGAGGAGGATTTTTTTGAGGTCGGTGCGCTTCGGCATGATCTAGGGCGAAAAGGTGGAGAACGGGAGGGACGGGGGCGTCCGGAACGACTCACCGGATGGGGACGAGCGGGTCTGCGGCTGCCGTTTGGACGGGCACGCCGCGATGCTCGGCGATGTCGCGAAGGAACTCGTCGAAGAGGTAGCGGCTGTCGTGCGGGCCGGGGGAGGCTTCGGGGTGGTATTGCACCGAGAGCGCCACGCACGTCTTGAAGCGGAGCCCCTCCACGGTTCCGTCGTTCAGGTTCACGTGCGTCCACTCGACCTTGTCCTCCGGGAGGCTTTCGCCGGCGATGGCAAAGCCGTGGTTCTGGGTGGTCACCTCCACGTGGCCGGTGCGGAGGTTTTTCACGGGATGGTTTGCGCCCCGGTGCCCGACGTACATCTTGTAGACCTCCAGCCCCTGTGCGAGCGCCATGAGCTGGTGGCCGAGGCAGATCCCGAAGAGCGGCAGCCCGGTGTCCATCGCCCGGCGCGCGGTGGCGACGGCCTCGGGCATCGCGCGGGGGTCGCCGGGGCCGTTCGAGAAGAAGAGGCCGTCGGGGTTCCACGCCGTCACCTCGTCGAGGGGGGTGGCGGCGGGGAAGACGCGCACGGTGCATCCGCGCTCGGCGAACGAGCGGAGAATGTTGCGCTTGACGCCGAAGTCATAGACGGCGATGCGCGCGCCCTCGCCTTCGGCGTAGTCGTAGGCTTCGGAGCACGTCACGCGCGAGGCCAGTTCGAGGCCGGCCATCGAAGGCCACGCCCGCGCCTTGGCCACGAGGCTCTCGTCGTCGAGGTCGGTCGCGGAGATGACGGCGTTCATGACGCCCCTGTCGCGGATGTGCCGCACCAGCCGCCGCGTGTCGACGCCGGAGATGCCGACGAGCTTGAAGCGGGTCAGGAAGCGATGGAGCGATTCGTCGGCGCGCTGGTTCGAAAACCGGTGTGAGAAGGCGCGCACCACGAGGCCGGCGATCATCGGGCGGTCGGCCTCCATGTCGAGGTCCATCGCGCCGTAGTTGCCGATGTGCGGGTAGGTCATCATCATGATCTGCCCGTGATACGAGGGATCGGTGAAGATCTCCTGATACCCGGTCATGGAGGTGTTGAAGCAAAGCTCGCCGCCGGTTTCACCGGGGTGACCAATGGCCGTGCCGGTGACGACGGAGCCGTCGGCCAGGGCCAGTTTGCAGGGGCGGGGCGGGGCCCCGTTCCTCGGGGCGTCGGTGTCGGGAAGGTGGATCATCTCACGCATACGCTGGGTGGAAGGGCGCGGGGCTTCGCGCGCCCGGGTTGCTCGGAGCCGGCGGGGTCGCGCGGTCCGGCGGAAGGAGCCGGAGCGGCTCTCCCATACAAAAAAACCCTCCCAGTGCCCTGGGAAGGTTGAGCAGAATACGAGGCTGAAATCGGTATGGAAGCAGGCGGAAAGATCGTATCGTTTACGTTCGGAAGCCGCTCGGGCTGCCTGTGTTCCTTCGGGGAAATCTGTCTTTTCCCTTGTCGAAAAGTCGTCGTTCCGGGGAATGCGCTAAAAGAATGAGCCGTGAGGCTTCGTTTACGCATCTTTGGTAAAATAAGACCCCTTACGGGTTTGCACAATGCCGTCCGCACGCTTTTACAGGGCTTTCACGAGTGCGGCGGCCTGTCGCCTCCTTAAAGGCGGGCGCGCCGGAGAAGATCCGGGCGGGGGAAAAGAGCCGCGATGAACTCCGCGACGGGCGGGGGGTTCAAAGAAACCGTTGGGCGCGGCTCACGTACGAGCCGTCGCTCGAAGGCGACATCCGGGGGGGATTTCTGCGCGGATGCGCCCGTGGAAACGTAAGCTCAACGGTTCGGAAGAGCACAGACGAGGACACGCCTCTGCGCATGCGCCGCATCGACTCGACATATGACCGCCGGGAACGGTACGTTCTGCACATGATGGGCGCGCTCGTTGCCAGCCTGCTGGTGGTGATCGCGGCGGTGCGGTGGTGGCCGTTACCGAGCCACGATGCGCCGCCGGGCATGGTCTTCGACGTGCGCGGTCAGGAAATCATCGCGTTCGAAGAGGTGGTGCCGACGCGCCAGCAGATGCGGCGGCCGCCGCCCCCCGCCCCGCTCGTGCCCGTCGTCGTGCCGGATGAGGTGGTGCTGGAGGACTACGACCTCGAACTCGTCGACAACTACCTCCCCGTCGAGGAACCGGGCGACGACCTGGCGTTCGTCGAGGGGGACGTGGTGGGCACGCAGGCGACGATGGCCGGCGCCGAGGTGGGGCCGAAGCCGGTGCGGATCGTCGAGCCGGAGTACACGAAGGATGCGCGTAAGAAGAAGATCCGCGCCGAGGTGGTGATCGAGGTGCTGGTGAACGAACGCGGACGTGTGGAGCAGGCGCGCATCCTCGAACGCTACCTGCTCGGCAAGAAGCAAACCGATCCGAAGCAGTCCGTCCCGGCGCTCGGTTTCGGCCTCGAAGAAGCCGCCCTCGCCGCCGCGGAGGGATGGATGTTTCGCCCGGCCCGGCAGAACGGCAAGCCCGTCCGCAGCTTTTTCGTCTTTACGTTGAGCTTCGGGATCTGAGGGAACAGGCTCCGTCTCGCTGTTTCACCGGGAGCATGCGGGCTACGTAATGTCCTCCCATTTCGCATCCTCGATGTCCGGCGGCGGCGTCCGCGGTGGGGGAGGCGGAGCGTTCCACTGAGGCCTCCGGGAAGCCTCCGGACCGTGCGGGGTGTGTCGGGGCGGCATCTCGCGGGGCGGTTGGCCCTCATACAGGGCGGCGCGAACCAGACGGCGCGCATACCGGGTCGCATAATACGCGAGAATCGCGATGACGAGCAGTTTGATCATGATCTGCCTTATGAATAAAGCGTGCCCGAAGGCGTCGGGTTGAAGTACGTCGTTCCAGGGTGTTGGATGCTCATGATCTGGCGCACGAGCGCCTCCAGATCCTCCGGGTTTTTTACGAAATCGATGTTTGTCGCGTTGATGATGAGCAGGGGGCTGGCGGTAAAGTGCCCGAAATAGTGGTTGTAGGCTTTGTTCAGCGTGTCGATGTAGGCCGGGTCCATGTTGCGCTCATACGAACGCCCGCGCTGCCGGATATTCTGAAGGAGTCGTTCCGTCGTCGATTGGAGGTAGACGATGAGGTCGGGGACGGGCGTCGAGGGCTGCATCAGCGTGTAGAGGGTCTCGTAGAGTTGCCGCTCGTCGCCTTCGAGGTTGAGGTGGGCGAAGATGCGGTCCTTGTCGAAGGCATAGTCGCTGATGACGAGGTGGTGAAAGAGGTCGCGCTTGAGAAGGTTTTGTTGTTGCCGGAAGCGGCTGGCGAGGAAGCTCAGCTGGGTCTGGAAAGCCCATCGTTCCCGATCCTCGTAAAAATTCGCCAGAAAGGGGTTCTCTTCGAACTCTTCGAGCACGAGGCGCGCGTCGAAGCGCTCGGCGAGGAGGCGGGCGAGCGTCGTCTTTCCCGCGCCGATGACGCCCTCGATCACGAGGTACCGGAGGTCTTCGCGAGGCGCGAAGGAGGACGACCGGGGTTCGGGAGTGGAGGACTTTTCCGGATCCATACTCATGCGTTGGCGTGGGGACGGAGGCGAAGGTTCGTGGGGGCGAGCGCGTGGGGGTCGGGGCACCGGTCGAGGAGCCTCCGGACCGTGGTGTCATACGGCGGCGGCACGCGCAGGTTCGGGGCGAGGTCGGCCAGGGGGCGCAGCACGAAAAGGCGCGCCCCGAGACGTGGGTGGGGGACGGTGAGCGCGGGGGTCTCGAGCGTGACATCACCGTAGAGGAGGAGGTCGAGGTCGAGGGTGCGTGCGGCCCAGCGGCGGGCGGCGCTTCGCCGGCGACCGGCCCGGTGCTCGATGCGGAGGAGCGCAGCCATGAGCGCTTCGGGAGAGAGCGTCGTGCGAAGGCGCACCACCGCGTTGAGATACGACGGCTGCGCCTCGTCCGGACGGAGGGTGTGGGCGACGCTCTCATACACGGGCGAGGCCGCAGTCACCCGGAGGTCCGGCGGCGCGTCGAGCGCGCGAACGGCCGCGCAAAGATGGGCGGCGCGGTCGCCGAGATTGGAGCCGAGCGCGATGAAGGCGTCCGTCTCCGACGAGGGAAGTGGGAGGGGAAGATCCATGGGCCGTCGAACGGGCGGCAATGGCGGCGGGTTTCGCTATATTGGAGGGGAAAGAACCCGCATGCTCGATCAACCTCCGCTCCGACATGACCGAACCACGATTCGTTCCTTTGACCAGCTATCGCGCCTATTCCGAAGACGAGATGCGTCGCCGGGCGAGGGCCTTTTGTGAGGAGATGCGCCGTCGGCGCACCGTGCGTGAATTTTCCGACCGCCCGGCGCCGCGCGAGGTCATCGAAGATTGTCTGTGTGCGGCGGGCACGGCTCCGAGCGGCGCGAACCTTCAGCCGTGGCACTTCGTCGTCGTCTCCGATCCGGCGGTGAAGCGCGCCATCCGAGAAGCGGCCGAAGAGGAGGAGCGCGCCTTCTACCGGGAGCGCGCGCCCCGGGCCTGGCTCGACGCCCTCGCCCCCCTCGGCACCGACGAACACAAGCCGTTCCTCGAAACCGCGCCGTACCTCATCGCCATCTTCGCGCAGAGCTACGGCGTGTTGCCCGACGGGACGAAGGTGAAACATTATTACGCGCTGGAGTCCGTCGGCATTGCCGCGGGGATGCTCATCACGGCGATCCATCATGCGGGGCTCGCCTCGCTCACCCACACGCCGAGCCCCATGCGCTTCCTCAACGAAATTCTCGGCCGTCCCGAGAACGAGCGCCCGTTCCTGCTGCTGGTCGTCGGCTATCCCGCCGAAGACGCCCGGGTGCCGGACCTCGCGAAGAAGTCGCTCGATGAGATCGCGACGTTCCTCTGAGGGGATGGAACCACCGTTTGACCGAACAACGCGAGAGGAAGGGGCCATCGAAGAGACGACAGGTCATATCCGGGCAGAGACACGCCGTGTACTGGTCGTGGCGTACTATTTCCCTCCGATGGGCCTCAGCGGGGTGCAACGCGTGGCGAAGTTCGTCAAATACCTGCCGGAAAATGGCTGGCATCCCACCGTGTTGACCGTGGAGCCGGGCGGCTATTTCGCCTATGACGAGACGCTCTTGCGCGAGGTCGAAGCCGCCGGGGCGGCGATCGTCCGGACGCCGTCGTGGGATCCGACGCGGCTCTTCGGGCGGAAGCGGACGGTCTCGCTGCCGGGAGAGTCCACGCGGCGGCGGCTCTCGAACGTGAGCCAGTTCGTCTTCGTGCCGGACAACAAAATCGGCTGGCTGCCGCATGCGGAGCGGGCCGGTCGGCGCTTGCTTCGGACGCGCCCGTTCGACGCCGTCTTCTCGTCTGCGCCGCCGTACACGGCGCACCTCGTCGCCGCCCGTCTGGCCCGGTGGAGCGGGCGGCCCCTCGTCACCGACTTTCGCGACGACTGGGTGGGCAACCCCCGCCACGTCTACCCGACGCCGTGGCACCGCCGCCTGCACGAACGCCTCGAGCGCAGGGTCGTTCGCATGAGTCGTCGCGTCACGGCCATCAACGCGCCCATCCGGGACGCGCTCGTCCGACGGAACGGGGGCGAGGCCGTGGCGGACCGCGTCTCGGTGCTGCCGCAGGGCTTCGATCCGGCCGACTTCGAGCGCCCCCCCGCACCCCGCGACCCCGCCCGGATGCGCCTGCTCTACACCGGCGTCTTCTACGACGCGCAAACGCCCGATGTCTTCCTCCGCGCGCTCGCCGCCTGGCTCGAACGCCGCCCCGACGCCCTTTCCCGGGTGGAGGCGGTGTTCGTCGGTCTCGTGCCCGAAGCCTCCCGCGCGCTCGCCGAACGTCTCGGTCTCGGCGACGTCGTCCGGTATGAAGGCTATCGCCCCCACGATGAAGCCGTGGCGTTCCTCCGTTCCGCCGATGTGTTGTGGATGACCATCGGCCGTCGGCCGGGCGCGGAGGGCATCTCCACAGGCAAGCTCTTCGAGTACTTCGGCGCGCAAAAGCCGATCCTGGCCCTCGTGCCCGAAGGCGCCGCCCGCGACGCCCTCGCGCCGCATCGCGCCGCCCGCGTCGTCGCACCCGACGACGCACCCGCCGTCGCCGCCGCGCTCGACGACCTCTTTCGCCGGTGGGAGGACGGGCGGATGCCCCGCCCAGACCCTGCATACGTCCGTCGATTCGACCGGCGACGGCTGGCCGGTGAACTCGCCGCCCTTCTTTCTGAATGCTCGGAACGATAGCGTCCGCTGTGGGTATGCGCTCACGACCTCTGAGCGGGAGAAGAAGGGGAGTATTGATTGCCGGTCAAACACGTCATTATTGGGCGAAACCGCAGGCTGCCTCTTGAATTATCGCCCGTCTCGTCAGAGATTGGTTTCGTGGGAGAGACGTTCAGAGACCGTTGGGTCTGGTCATGCAAGATTGCGCGATTCATAGTGCGGTTTCGTAAAGACGGCGCCCTTAAGCAATACGCAACCGGTCTCATGCGCGCCGTCGGTCCGACCTGCCGGGCCGTTTCTTATTTCATCATCGTGTGGAGCACTGGATCATGTTGCATAGGACCTGGATCAAGCAAAGCCTCCTGGTATGGGCCCTGGCATTTTTGCCGGTTTGGACGGCCTTCGGGCAGATCGACGTCGTCGTTAATGCCTTCCCGCATCTCAAGTTTGACAATGCGGTGGACCTTCAGGACCCCAACGACGGGACGAACCGCCTGTTCATCGTCGGGCAGAACGGGGTGATCTGGGTCGTGGTGAACGATACGAGCACGACCGTCAGAAACGTCTTCCTCGACATCAGCGCCCGGGTGAACCGGGTGGGCAGTGAGCCGGGGCTGCTCGCGATGGCTTTTCATCCGGATTATGCGACGAACGGCATCTTTTACACGTATTACACGACCGGCATCCAGTTCGACACCGTGGACCCGTTGCGCAACGTGCTCTCGAAGTGGACCGTCTCCGCCGATCCCGATGTGGCCGATGCGAGCAGTGAAGAGGTCCTCATGGAGTTCGAGAAGACGGCCACGACCCACAATGCCGGAAAGATGATCTTCGGTCCGAGCGACGGCTACCTGTATCTCTCTCTGGGCGACGGCGGGTGTTGCGGCGACCCGAACGACAACGCGCAGAATCCCCTGAACCTCTTCGGCACGATCATCCGGATCGACGTGGACAACAGTCCGGGCAATCTGCCTCCCGACTGCGGGCTGACCGGCCTCAACGGCACGCTCAATTACAGCATCCCCGCCGACAACCCCTTCGTGAGCGACACCGCCGTGTGCGACGAGATCTGGGCCTACGGGCTGCGAAACCCCTGGCGATGGAGCTTCGACAGCACCGGCCGCCTGTGGGTGGGCGACGTGGGCGACAGCCGATATGAAGAGGTGAGCTGGGTGGAAGCAGGCGACAACCTCGGGTGGGACGTCGCCGAAGGGATGGAGTGCTTCGGCGACGCCGCCAACGACTGCGGGGACAACCCCGGCTTCAAACCGCCCGTCTGGCTGTGGAAACACTTCGGAGTGAATGACGCCACCGTCCAGAGTTTCGCGCATGCCGTGATCGGCGGGTACGTCTACGAGGGCAACTCGTGCAATGACATCGCCGGGCAATACATCGTGGGCGGGAAAGTGGTTCAGAATATCTGGGGACTGACCTTCGACGACACCGGCGTCCTCAGCGAAACCCTGCTCGTGGACGCGACGGCCGGCATCTCGGTCTCATCCTTCGGCGTCGACCGAAACAACGAACTCTACGTCATCGATCGGCAGCGGGAAGACGACGCGACGGGGAAGGGCAGCATCATCTACCGCTTCGCCTGCGACGCGCCGCTCCCGGTGGAACTGACGTCCTTCGAGGCGAAGGTCGATGGAGACGCCGCGCTGATTTCCTGGACGACGGCCAGCGAACAGACAAACGCAGGCTTCGAAGTGCACGGGCAATATGAGGACGAGGACTGGGAAGTGCTCGGGTTCGTCGAAGGCGCGGGCACGACGACCGAGCCGCAGGCGTACCAGTATCGCGTCGAGGGCCTCGCGCCCGGCACGCACCGCTTCCGCATCCGCCAGTTCGACTTCGACGGGTCCTTTCAGTATCACCCGGCGGTGGAGGTCAGGGTCGCGCCCGAAACGGCATTCGAAGTCTCGGAGGCCTATCCGAACCCGTTCAATCCCCAGACGCAGTTCACCATCACGCTTCGCAAGAGCCAGCACATTCGGATCACGGTGTTCGACCTTCTCGGGCGGCAGATGGGCGTGCTCTTTGACGGGGAGCTCTCGGCGGGCGCCCCGCATCCCTTCATCATCGATGCCGAGGAATGGCCGAGCGGGCTGTACATCTACGAGGTCGCGGGCGATCATTTCCACACGGCGCACTCGGTCACGCTCGTCAAATAAGACGGCGTCCGTCGCGGGGAGGGCTCCGGCTCACTTCAACAGCATCACGCTCCGGGCGGCGACGAACGTCTCGCCGAGGGCGCGGATCTGATACGGACCGCTCGGCAGCCCCTTCGCTTCGAAGGTGAACGTCTCGGGATCGCCGCCCCGGAGTTCGCCGTCGTACAGGACCCGCACGCGGCGTCCGAGCATATCGACAACCTCGAGGCGCACCCGCTCGGTGCGCGCCGTCGTCAGGGTGAAGCGTGTCTGCGGGTTGAAGGGGTTGGGGTAGGGCTCGGAGAAGTCGAAGGCGCCGGGGACCTCGACGTAGACCTCCACCTCCGGCCCGAAGGCGAACGCTCCGTCGAAGTCGATCTGTCGCAGCCGGAAGGTATGGCGGCCCGGCGTCAGATCCTCCGCGCGATAGCCGTAGTGCGTCGTCTCGCTCGTGGCGCCATGCCCCTCCACGAAGCCCAGGCTTTGCCACGTCTCCTCCGCGCTCCCTCTGTGCTCAACGTAAAAACCGGCGTTGTTCGTCTCGCTCGCCGTCGTCCAGGTCAGCAGGGCGTTCCGACCATCCACCACCGCGTCGAACGTGGCGAGCTCGACCGGCAACGGCGTGTTGAGGTCGAGGTACACCTCGTAGACGTTACTGTTGGCCATGCTTCCGGAGAAATTGCGCCCGAAAGCGAGGATGCCGCCGTACAGGTGTCCGACGAGCGTGCGCCCGGTGATGGCATCGAGCTTGAGCACGCCGTTGTCATAATATGCCAGGCTCTCATTCGGGAGAAAGGCCATGTTCGCCCCGAGGAAGGTCGTGATCGCGGAACCGAAGGGAGCGGGCATCCGGAAGGGCCAGATCGCCTCGCTCGACGTCCCGTCGGCGGCGCGTGTGAACGTGGTTACCTCGTCGATGAACGGCACGTTCGTGTCTTCGACGAGCACGCCGGTGTCGTCGAGGAAATATTGCCCGATACCGCCGAAGAAGGTCGTATACATGTCGCCCGTCGCGGCGTCGAAGACGGGGAGAGTGGGGCATGTGTAATGGCTCATCATCTGGTCGAATGCGGTGTCGACCGTATAGGCGTCGGCGGCGAGAAGGTGGGCGTCTTCCCGGATGTATATGGGGTTGAGGAAAGGCAGGTCGGCGGTTTTCTGAAAGACGCCGGCATACGCGCCGAGTCCGAGCGTCTCATCGGGAAAGACGACCGGCGCGACGGTCAGGTCGCGGCGGTGGAAGGCGTCGGTGTCGTCGATCGTGACGTAGTTCGTGATCGAGAAGGTGACGCCGTCATCGGCGATCTGAAACATGCGGAGCTGTTCCGTATACGTCTGCGTGAAGGCGCCGGGATCGGGGGAATATGCCCCTTCGAAGTCGTGGCCGAAGACGGGGAAGTACCCCGAGCCGATGAGACGCATCTCTCCGCCGGTGACCTGCATGCGCGTGTCGGTAATCTGGCGGATGTGCGGGTCGAGCGCGGTCCCGTTCATGACGGCGTCGATCAGGCCGGGGAGGTGGAGCGCCGTGAGGGTAGGGAAGGTGACGTAGTCCCCCGTGGCGGCGTCGATGCCGTATCCGCCGGCGAGATAGAGGTAATCGCCGCTTCGGGCGAACTGCATGTTCGTCGAACGGAGCGGGTCGGCGAGGGCGTCGGGGAGCGAGGTCACGGGGGCGGACCACGTCTGCCACGTCGCGGGGTCGAAGACCCAGATGTCCTCGTTGGCGAAGTCGGGCGGGAAAGCATTGGTCCCGAACGAGTGCCGTCCGTCCGTCCGCCCGCCGACGAAGATCCATTTGCCGTCATATTGCGCGTGGGCGAACGAGTGCAGCCCCGGCAACGAAGGCGCCACGACGTCCACGATTTCGAGGGTGAACGGCAGGGCGTCGGTGTTCTGCGAGACGTTTGCGTTCGCCTGCCCGTGGACCTCGCGGGCGGGGCCGAGGATCGATCCGAGGGTTGCGAAAAGGAAGAGGAGACGAAAAAGGGGGGAGCGAAGGGAGAAATACATCAGAGTTAGGCCGGGTACGGTCGGTACGATTTAGATATTAGTCTTCCTCATCAAAATACATCCCGCCTCCCTGTTGCGCCACGCCCGAAGGCCAGGCAGGGGGGTGAGGCGCGTGAAGAACGGAGGAAGCGCGCGGTTGCCGGAGAGAGGACGCCTCCCGGAGTCGGTTTGAAGATAGACGCGCGAAGCGTCACCGGTGGGCGCGCGCGGCGACGGCGGTTGGAAGGAAGTCGAAGCTCCGGAGGGAGGGGGCGGGGTCGAGGGAGCCGCGATGGGCGAGGCGGTCGTCCACATTGGCGAGGCCGGCGGGGGCGTAGGCGCGCCACGCTTCGAGAAAAGCCTCCCGCGTCTTTTTCGTGCCCGTGCGTGCGGAGATGAAGCGCTGCATGAAGGTCGGGAGTGTCTTCGCGCCGCCGGTCCGTCGCCTGAGTTCGACGTCGAGGGAGAACGCGAGGATCATGCCCTCGTGGTATGTGAAATAGAACGCCGAAGGGTCGTCGTAGAAGTGTGCGCACGCCGAGAGGAGCGACCATCGGCCGTCCGCGTTTCGACGATGCGAGAGGGCCGCGGCGCGCCGGAGGTCGTGCACGAAGGTGTCGCGGTCGAGGAGCCCGGCGTCGAAGAGCGTGAGGTGGGCGAGGTACTCGGTGAACCCCTCGCGCAGCCAGCACATCCCCGGCCCCCATGCTTCGGAGGGAGCGGCGGGGCCCTCGGCGGCATACGTCCACGTGTGGATCAGTTCGTGCGCGAGGGTGCGGAGTATCTGATCGCCGGAGACGCGCCAGAGGTCGGCAAAAGGTTGTCCGGCGCGGAGTTGAAGCTGCACCGAGGCCGTGCCCGCCGTGGCTCCGCCCGGGGCGTCGCCGTCGGCGGAGGTGTGGAGCAGGACGGTCAGGTTAAAGACGGGGCGTCCGCCGCCGAGGGCCGCCGTCTGCCGGACCACGCGGGTCATCGCCGCGACGGCCCCGGGCGCATCACCGAGCCGCCCCTCGCCCGTCCATACGAAGCGCACCGCCGTATGCGCCACGCGCCGCTCGACGACGCTGCCCTCCCGAAAGGCGACGAAGTAGTTGGTGAGGAGTGCGTGCAGGCTCGGGACTACCGTCACCCGTTTGCCCACGCTCCACGGCGTCGCCACGGTCCACGCGGCGGGCGTCTTCCACACGAGGCGGACGGGCGCCTCCGGGGGGAAGTCGGCGGGGCGGATAAGGGCGTATTGCGTCACGTACGCACCACCCGGACCGGCGGAGGGCATGACCGTGCGCCATGCGTACTTCGGCGGGAGCGCGCGCGCGGCCTCGTCCGTACGGACGAGGTACGTGAACCGGAGCGTCCCATGCGGCGGTGGGACGCGCCGCCGCCCCTCGTCGTCGCGTGTGACGGGGAGGGGACCGAGGTCGTCGAAGAAGCGGACGTCGGTGAGGAACCGGAGCGCGTGCGGGCCGATGGCGTTCGGCATTTCGAAGACGACCTCGCCGCCCGCCGGATGCTCGAAGCGCCCCTCGACGAGGAGCGCGCGCCGGAGCGTGTCCACCCGGATCTCGTACGTGAGCGAGGCGGCTCCCTCGCGGCTCGCCCGCTCGGAGGTCAACCCGATCAAACCCATCACAATGAAGCCGATCCAGAGGATAGATCGCATGGCCGTGCGGTTCGTTGGAAAAAGGCGGGGCGGGGCGGACGAAAAAGGGAAGGGCCGCCGAAACTGGGATCGGCGGAAAGTGGGGGAGATAAATGCCCGCGTTCATGGGTCGCACTTTTTCGCATGGGATTACCCGATTTCCCGAACGAAAGACGGGGTGGTTCGTCCAATGGGCCGTTTGAGGACGTGGACGGACGGCACGCGCCGGTGAACGGATGCGCCGTCCGCCCTCATGGTCCGGCTTCCGTGCCCCGCCGTTTCTCCGCATGAAAAAAGCGCTCGTGCTTCTCGCTCTTCTCCTTGCGCCGTGCGCCGCCCGGGCGCAGGTGGAGGTGATCGTTCGTCTCTCCGACGATGCCGGAGCCGACCTCTCGGCGGCCATGACGGGCGCGGGCAAAGGCGGCGCATTCCCGGAACTCTTCGAGGCGGTGTCGGGCGTTCGGTCCGTGTTCGGACGTGCGGCGGCGGGCAAAAGCGCGGGCGCGCCGTTCGCGGCCTTCGTGCTCACCGTCGCCGACTCCTCGGCCCTCGAGACCGTCCGTGCGCGGTGGGCGGCCCATCCCGGTGTGGCCTACGCACAGCCGAACCACCGATACCGGATCGAAAGCCTCGACGCGGCGGCTTTCCCCACGAACGATCCGCTCGCCGACAGCCTCGACCACCTCGCCGTCATCCGCGCCGAAGAGGCGTGGACGATCACCACCGGCAGCCCGGACGTGCGCATCGGGCAGATCGACACGGGGCTTTTCTTCGAGCATCCCGACCTGGCCGGACAGATATGGGTCAACCCCGGCGAAGACCTCGACGGCGACGGACGCGTGACCCCCGGCGATTTCAACGGCCGCGACGACGACGGCAACGGCTTCGTGGACGACCTCCACGGATACGACTTCGTGGACCGCCCCGGCACGGTCGAACAGGGGGATTTCTTCGACCGCGACCCCGACCCGAGCGAGGACAACCTCCCGGGCGGCGGACGCGGGCACGGCACGACGGTCGCCGGCGTACTCGTGGCCGGGCGCGACAACGGCGTCGGCATCTCCGGCGTCGCGCCCGGCGCCCGTCTCGTCCCCCTTCGCGCCTTCGGGGCCGACGGCATCGGCGACGACGACGACATCGCGGCGGCGCTCGTCTATGCCGCCGAGACGGGCCTCGACGTGGTCAACCTCTCCTTCGGCGACGTCTTCGAGTCGCCGCTCATGCACGAGGCCATCCGGTACGCCGTCGCGCGCGGGACGGTGGTCGTCGCCTCGGCGGGCAACCTCGGCGGCGACGGCCCGCATTACCCGTCGGACTATCCCGAGGTGATCTCGACGGCGTGGTTCAATGCCGAGGGCACGGGCATCGCCTCGCGCGGAACGTTCGGTCTCGGCATCGACCTCGGCGCGCCCGGCTCACAGATCTATACGACCCTCATGCCGGGGCCGGACGCCGCCGCCCCGGACGCCGTCACGGCGTTGTACGGGCGGCGAAGCGGCTCATCGATGGCGGCCCCCATGGTCTCGGCGGCGGCGGCGCTCCTCCGCTCGCTCGACCCCTCGCTCACGCCCGCCGCCGTCCGCGCCGTCCTCACCGCCTCGGCCCGCGACGTGGACGCGCCGGGGTGGGATCACCGCACCGCCGCCGGCGTGCTCGACGTCGCGAACGCGCTCCTCCGCGCGCTCCCGGCCCGCACCGAGATCGTCTCGCCCCCCCATAATGCGGGCCTCGCCGCCGACACCGCGCCCATCGTCGGGACGGTCGTGGATCCCTCGTTCGACGCCTTCTCACTCTTCTTTACGCCCGGCGACGAGGACCCCGGCGACGCGTGGACGCCCCTCGTCGAGGGGCAGACGCGGCAGGTGTGGCGGGACACGCTCGCCGTGTGGGACCTCTCCGGTATCCCCGACGGCGTGTACACGCTCCGCCTCGTCGCCGCGCTTCGGACGGGCGGCGCCGTCGAGGACCGGCGGCGCGTCTTCGTCGACCGGACGCCGCCGCGCCTCACCGTGCATCTCCTCGACGACGGCCTCGTCGGCGCGGATCACGGCGTCGTGGCGGACGTGGCGACGGACGACCTCGCCGACGTGCGCATGGAACTCACGCGCGACGGGACGACGGCACGGGTGGACTCCGACCGCCGGGCGCGGCGGCACGGTCTCGTGTGGGCGGACCGCTCGGGCGCGGGCGGCGCCGTCACCGTCCGGCTCATCGCGACGAACGTCGCAGGCCTCGAAACGACCCACACGGCGAGGCTCGACGTGCCCGCTCGCGCGACGAACGAGGCGCTCTTCGAAGAAGAGACCCTCTCGATCCCGCACGGCTTCCTCCTCCCGAAGACCACCGACTTCGACCGCGACGGCCTCCTCGAAATCACCCTCAACCGGTATGAGAACGGATGGCTCGGCGACACCCTGGCCACGTACGAATGGGCGGGCGGGAGCTTCGCGGGCGCCTCGGCGGTGATCGCAAATGTCTTTCCACGGGACGCGGGCGACGCCGACGGCGACGGCCTCCTCGAACTGCTCACACAGGTCGGCGGCGCGACGCTCCTCCTCGAACAACCGACGTCCCGCGACTTTCCCTTCGAGACCGCTTTCCTCGACACCACCGGCCTCGCCAACCCCTTCGACACGAACGCCGCCTTCGGCGCGCGCCTGACCGACCTCGACGGCGACGGGCGCGGCGAGATCCTCGTGCACAATACGAAACAATGGCGCGTGCTCGAATACGACGGAACCACGTTCTCCGAGACGGCCCGCCTCGAAAACCCGACGGGCGTGGCGAACACTGAACTCGACGAGAACGACTTTCAGGAGCCCGAGGCCCTCGTCGACGACTTCGACGGCGACGGGCACACGGACCTCCTCGTGGGCGACAGCGACGGCGACTGGATCATGTACGAGAACACGGGCGAGGATGCGTTCCGCGCCGCGTGGACGTACGAGACGGACCGGTACAACGCCGGGAGCCGCTTCGCGAAAGGCGACTTCGACGGCGACGGTGTGCGCGAGTTCGTCACGTTCACGCAAAACTGGACGCAGATCACGCGCGACGGCGAGCGCGAGCCGGACGTGGGCCTCTTCTTTTTCTGGGAACGCGCGGGCGACGACGCGTACGCCGTCCGGGACAGCCTGCCGGTGGCGGGGCCGCTCTCGCGCCACGGTTCGATGACCGCCGCGGACTTCGACGGCGACGGTCGGGACGAACTCGTGATCGTGCACGCGCCGGACCTGTACGTGCTCGCCTTCGACGCTTCGGGAGGGCATGTGATCTTTCATCGCGGGGCGGAAGGGGAGGCGCGGCCCGGAGGCTTCCGGAGCATCGAGACGACGACGGGCGACTTCGACGGCGACGGCGTGCCGGAACTCATCGCCGCCGGCGCGGACGAACGGCTCCACCGCTTCGTCTATCGCGCCGCCTTCGCCGCGCTCGCACCGCCGCAGTGGGGGGACGCCTTCGCCCTCGACGCCGGGCATGTGCGCCTCGCGTGGCGCGCCGTCGGGGCCGACTCCGTGACCGTCTTCGCAGGCGATCCCGACGGCGCGCTCGACCCGCTCGCCACGACCGACGCCGACACGCTCGTGATCGCCGAGACGCGGGAGCGGCGGTACGCGCTCCGGGCGTGGTACGGCCTCACGTCCTCGCCGCTCACGGCGCCGCGCACCGTGCGGCCGCACGCCCCGGCGGTCGTCGCCGAAGTCGGGTATCCGGCGGATCGAACGGTCGAGCTCGTCTTCACCGAGCCGCTCGCCTCCGGCCTCCGCGCCGGCGGCTTCCGCCTCGACGGCGCCGGCGCGGCGTCGGCCCTTCTCATGGGGCAAGGCGGGCGCTCCGTCGTGCTTCGCTTCGAGGACCCGCCGGCGACGGCGGACACGCTCCGGTGGGCGGACGTGCGCGACGCCGAGGGCACGCCCGTGGGGCAGACCACGGCGGCGGTCCTTTTCCCCGCGCCCGAGGAGGGAAGCCTCATCGTCACCGCCTTCGAGATCCTCGACCGCTCGACGGTCACTTTGCTTTTCAGCGCGCCGCTCGACCCGGCTTTTGCCTCCGACGCCTCGAACTACCGCGTTCTTCCCGAGGGGGCCGTCGCCGAAGTCCTGTTCGACGCCGCCGCGCCCGACCGGGTGACGCTCCGCGTGGCGGGCCGTGTGCTCGGCGCGACGGGGCTCGAAACGTCGGTCGAGGTGCTCCGTATGCGATCGCTTGCCGGTCAGGTCCTCGCGCCCGAGGGGCGGGCGGTGCGGCTCGTCGAGGCCGCCGCCGATCTTTCGGACGTGTACGTCTTCCCGAACCCGTACCGGGCGGGCGTCCACCGAGCGCGCCTCATGATCGCGGGCCTGCCCGCCGAGGCGACGGTGCGCGTGCTCTCGCTTCAGGGCGGGCTCATCCGCGTGCTCGAAGAGACCGACGGCGACGGTGGAACGGCGTGGGACCTCCGGGACGAAGCGGGGCGCGCCGTCCCGTCCGGCGTCTACCTCATCCGCGTCGAAGCGCCCGGCCAACAACCCGTCCTTCGGAAGGCGGCGCTCATCCGGTAGCGGACGAGGGAAATAATCCGTTTATTGATCGTTTGAAAAAGAGCACGCGAACCCTTTTCCACCATCGTTTCCCGAACCCCGTATGTTTCCGAGCGACGATCCGATTCCCGACCGGCTTCAACTGGTGATGGCAAGCGAACATCTCCAACTCGAACGGGTCGTGGACCTGGCCGAGGAGTTTGTTTCGGCGCACGAGGCGGATGAGGATTTCATCTACCGCGTGGTCCTTCTGACGAGCGAGGCGTTCACGAACGCCATCGAGCACGGCAACCACCTCGATCCCGAGAAGAAAGTGAAGGTCGAGTTCAGCGCCGAGCCGGACCGCATCGAGGTGTGGATCGAGGATCAGGGGATGGGCTTCGTGCGCGAGGCGGTGGCGGACCCGCTCCATACGGACAATCTGCTCGAAGACGGCGGGCGAGGTCTGTATCTCATCGAGATGATGGCCGACGAGGTGAAGTATGAGAACGACGGGCGTCGCATCGGGATGATCTTTCACCGGCCGCACGGGGCGTCATGATCCCGTCCGGTCGTGCGGAGGCGGGGCGTCGCCCCACGCGGGTGGATGTGGCAATGCTCGCGCTGCTCGCGCTCGCCGTGGCGACGATGTCGGTGTGTGCGGGCGTGAAGGCGTGGTGGTACGGCTTCGTCGCGGCGGCGCTCGTGGCGGGCGCGCTCGTGGTGTGGCTGTGGCGGCGCGGGGCCTTCTCGACGCGGACGGTGCTCGTCGCGGCGGTGTGCTTCCGGCTGGCCGTTCTGTGGCTCCCGCCCACCCTTTCCGACGACGCCTACCGGTACGTGTGGGACGGCGTGCTTCAGGTCGAGGGCGTCAACCCGTACCGATACGTCCCGGAGGATCCGGCGCTGGCGCGCTTCCACGAGGAGCCCCTTTTCGACGAACTCAACTCGCCCGCCTTCTTCTCGGTCTATCCGCCGCTTTCCCAGCTTTTCTTTGCCGTGGCGGGGCTTTTTTACGGTTTCGGGTGGAAGGTCAGCTTCTACGTGCTCAAGGTGCTTCTGGCGGGGATGGAGGTGGGCGCGCTGGTCTTGCTCGCACGCATGGTGGAGGCCCGACGCCTGATCCTCTACGCCTGGCATCCGCTCGTCATCATGGAGGCGGCGGGGCAGGCGCACACCGAGGCGATCATGGTGTGCTTCCTCGTGCTCACGGTGTGGCTGGCGCGGCGCGGGCGCGGCGGATGGGCGGCGGCGGCGCTCGCGGGCGCGGGCTGGGTGAAGCTCTATCCGTTCGTGCTCTTTCCCTTCCTCTGGCGGCGGTTCGGATGGCGCGCCGTGTGGCCGCCGCTCGCCGTCACCGCGCTGCTCCTCGTCCCCTACGCCGACCCGAGCCTCCCGGGCCACGTCATGGCCTCGCTCGATCTGTACGTGCGGTACTTCGAGTTCAACGCGGGGCCGTATTTAGCGGTGAAAAAACTCTTCCTCCTCGCCACCGGGGACGATTGGAGCAAAACGCTCGGTCCGGCCTTTCGCCTCGTCTTCCTTGCCGCGCTCCCGGCGCTGTACTTCGTCGACTGGCGGCGGAGGTGGCCGCTCCATCGCGCCTTCGTGTGGACGATGGGGGCGTTCTTTCTGTGCGCGACGACGGTGCATCCGTGGTACGTGCTCGGCCTGCTCGCGCTGGCGACGCTCGCCCCGCGCCCGTCGTGGCACTGGTTCTGGTTCGGTCTCTTCTCGATGGGCACGTACCTCCTGTACGTGGATGGGCCGTACGGGCTCTTCGTGAACCTGAGCTGGGGCGGATGGGCCGTGCTCGCCGCCGTGCGGTACGCCGACGCGCCGCTTCAATGGCTTCAGCGTCTTCGGGCGAAGCGCAAGCTCGCCGCCGTCCGTGACTTCTTCCCGTCCGATCGCCCCCTCTCCGTGCTCGATCTCGGCGCGGGGGAGGGGTACGTGGGCGAAGCCGCCGCCCGCGAACTCGGCGCGCGCGTCCACCTCGCCGACGTCGTGGACATGAACCGCACGGCGCTTCCACACACCCTGTACGACGGCCGCCGCCTGCCCTTCCCCGACGATGCCTTCGACGTGACGATGCTGTACTTCGTGCTTCATCACAGCGAGGACCCCACGGCGGTGCTCCGCGAGGCGCTCCGGGTGTCGCGGAGCGGGGTGGTCATCGCCGAGTCGGTGTACGAAAAGGCATGGGACCGCCGCCTGCTCACCTTCCTCGACACCCTGGCGAACCGCCTCCGCTCCGGCGGGCTCATGCGCGGGCAGGAGGAGCACCTGCACTTCCGCACCGTCGCCGGATGGCGCGCCCTCTTCGCCGAGCATGGCGCGGTGGTTGTTTCCGAGCGAAGACGCGGGCGGTGGGTGCACCGGCAGGCGCTCTTCCGGGTGGAGCGGGTCTCGTAAGGGCGTATCGCGTAGCCTCATGCGCCGAAGGTGCGCTTCGCCCCCGGAGGCCTTTCAGTACAGAAACCCGAAGCGCAGGCTGAAGAGCGTCTCTTCGCGGGAAGCATCGAGGGTGGCGGAAAGGATGAAGAGGTCGAAGAAGTCGAGCCACAGGCCGCCGCCGTAGCCCTGATGGTAACCCTCGAAGAAGGATTGCGAGACCCCGGCGTCGTCGTCCGCTTCGGTCCACACACGCCCGTTGTCGAGGAAGCCGAGGAGTCCCGCGTGCCCCCGTGCGACGTACGTGGAGAAGCGCAGGAGTTCGAGGCGAAGTTCGAGGTTCTGATAGAACGCCGTCCGCCCGGCGAAGCGGGTGCTTCGGAAGCCTCGGAGGTTGTCTTTCCCGCCGAGCGTGTTGGCGTGATAAAACGGGAAGTCGCCGGCGTTGTGGGCCACGCCGAGGCGTCCGGCCAGGGTCACCTGCGGGGAGAGCGAAGGGGAGAGGTAGAAGGCGAACGCCGAGGCGAGCCGCGCGTAGCGATCGGTCGTGTTGGCGAAGCCGAAGTTGAGGTCGGCGGTGTTCGTCCATCGGAAGCCCTGCCGGGGGTTGACGGCATGGTCGACCAGCGCCAGCGAAAGACCGGCCTCCACGCCGGCGAACCACTGGTCCTCGAACGATTCCCTGGAGATGCCTTCCTGGACCTGCCCGAGGAAGCGGTTCTCGTCGTCTCGCACCTTCGTGAATTCGAGCGTCGGTCCGAAGGACAGTTCGATGCCGCCGTCCATGGCGCGTCGGCGGAGCGTCGGCGCGAGGGTGGCCTGGCTGAGCCGGGCCTGATAGAAAGAGAATTCATCGACGAGGTCCTCGCGCCGGGTCTGGTTGCCGAGGCCGAGGAAGTTGCGGATATTGTTTGGCGAGAGCACCCGCGCGTCGAGGCCGAGGTCGAAGGCGCCGAGGGCTTCGGTGAAGCGGCCCTGGTAGACGACGTTGAAGGCCTGCGTAGAGGCGGCGAAGTTGGCGAGGATCGTGTGGCGGCTTGCATACGGCGTTTTCCGGAAGCCGTGCTTCATGATCTTCACGCCGCCGCCGAGGAAAAGGCCGTCGTCCTTGTTGGCTCCGAAGAACAGTTGCGGCACGGCCTCGTCGAAGCGGAACGCGAAGGGGTCGTACCGGTTGACGGCGGCGTCGTCGGAGGCGTGGACGCGCGTCTCGGGGCCGGGCGTGAAGCGCGCGCCCGCCTTCGTGTCGAAGAAGTGCGTCATGCGGCTCCGGCCGTCCACGCGGGAGCGGTCGATGAGGGTGTCGCGCCCCGGCCCCCCCACGGCGATGACGCGGATGCCGCGCTTCGCTGCGCCCGTCACCACGAAGTGATCGTCTCCGCCGAGGCCGTACAGCCGGATCTCGTCGGTCTCCGAGGTGAAGAAGACGCGGTGGAAAATGGGTTTTCGGACGACGCCCTCCTTCGTCGTCTTGAACACGGTGACCTCCGTTTCGCGGTCGTTCCGGCGCGTCACCTCGAAGCGCTCGTGCTTGTGGCTTCCCACCACGTCCACCGTCCCGGCAAGGATCTCGTAATAACGCTCGGCCACCTCGGGCAGCCGGTCGCGCCGGATGCGAAGCTTGCGGCGGTAGTCCTCCGCATAGAGGTCGCGAATCGGTCCGGGCCATCGGTGGAGGGCCGCGTCGATCACGTCGTCCGTCAGGCGGGCCTTCATGTCCTCGGCGACGGCGACCCAGTCCTCTCGGGTGAGCGCTGCGGCGAAGCGCCGATCCTGTTCGAGGCCGTTCTGGTTGAGTCCCTTCAGATACCCGTAGTCCTCATCGAAATCCTGAAATTTAGGCTCGAAATACCGGGTTTCGAGGAGCCATGGGAAGAGGCCGTCCATGCGGTTGAAGGCCCAGTCGCGGTCGCGCGGGATGGGGCGGTAGACCTTGCCTTCGGTGCGTGCCTCGCCTTCGAGGGCGGGGTCCAGCTCGTAGGGTTCGAAGGCGGCCCATCGCCACTGGTCGCGGTGCCGGTCCCAGTCGCTGAGGTACATGTCGAAGAGGCGGGAGCGGGCGAAGAAGCGGGCGTCGACGCGGTGGTCGTTGTCACCGTCGATGGCGTCGAAGAGCTTTGGCGCACCGATGACGTTGCGCGCCTCGCCGAAGCCGGGCACACCGCGCATGTCGTCGTCGGGCCGCTCTTCGAGCATCATGAGCCGGTCGGAGACGAGGGCTTCGTAGCGTCCGAGGCGGGGATCGCGGGGGACGTAGACGAGTTCGGGGTTGGTGTGATAGACCCCGGCGGCTTCGGCGAGGGGCGGGATGATGAACGCGCCATAGGGATGGAGGATGGCCACCTGATCGTCGAGCACGTCGGCGGCGGCGGTGTTCCGGAGGGCGGGGGGGAGGCTGCGCGAAGGGTCCTTCGTGATGGAACGAAGCACGTACGCGCGGCCGTCGGAGGCTTCGAGGCGCAGCGAGGTGGTCTGAAGGCCGCCCCCGCGTTTGAGGGGACGGAGCCCGCCTTTCGCCCGTCCGAGGTCGAGGACGCGGGCCTCGACGGGCGTGGTCCAGGCGGGGCGGTGCTCGACGCCGAAGAGGAGCCGGCGTATGGGGCCGGCGGCGAGGTCGGGCCGGGCGACGGCGACGACGGTGCTGTCGGTGAAGTCGGGGAACGGCCCGGCGGGCGGTGGCTCGGGCGCGAGGCGGTCCGGTCGCGGTCCGCTGAGGCGGTTGCGGAAGACGACGCGCCCGGTCGCGCCGTCGCTCTCGGGCTCCCACACGTCCATCCACACCGTGCCGTCGCGGTAATAGCGGAGTTCCATGAACCCCTGCGCGGCGTGCGTGAAGACGGCCTCACCGCCCCGCGCGGCAAAATCGGGCCGCTTCGATCCCCCTCCGCTGATGAGATGGTGCTGGTTCGCGTGGAGGAAATACTGGAGGTTGTGCTCGTGCCCGGCGGCGTAGACGAGCGTGCCGTCATCAATCCGGGCAAAGATGCTCGTGAGGGTCTGGCGGAGGGTCCGGTAGCGTCCGTAGGAGAGGTCCTGCGGTCCGCCGGCGGCGCGGATGTAGAGCGGAACAAGCGAGCCGAGGAGCGGGAGCGGCAGATAGGCCCATCCGATCTTCGCCGTGAGCGGGAAGAGGTGCTGCAGGAGCGGGGCATGCCCGGCATGACGTCCGTTCGAAAACAGCGGGTGATGCCCCAGGATGAGGAGGTCGCGGTCTCTGCGTTTGTGGACGATCTCGTCGAGTTCGAGAAAAAAGTCCTCGTCCTCGTGGATCTCATAATCGCCTGCGTCGCCATAGGGTTTGGGGGGATCTTCGAGCCACCACTGGGTGTCGAGGACGATGAGCGACAGGCGGTCGTCAAGCTTCACCTCGACCGGGCCGGGGAAGCCGTCGTCGGGGAGGAAGGCGTTGTCCTGGTTCGGCAGATGCGCTTCCACGAACGCCTCCTGCCTTCGCACGCCTTCCACGCCGCTGCGCCAGTCGTGGTTGCCCGGGAGGAAGACGACGCGCCCGGGGAAGTTCTCTACGGCGTGGATCTGGGCGAGGAGACGGGCCTCCGCCGTCGCTCGTTCGGGCGCGTCGGCCTCGGGCAATCCGCAGCAATAGGCGTTATCGCCGAGGAAGCCGACCAGGGCGTTCGTTCCCGCTGCGTCGAGCCGCGTCTTGAGGAGCCGGAGCGTCGGTGAAGCTTCCGTCGCCGCGCCCGCATCGCCGATGAGGAAGGCGCGGTAGGTGAGTTCTTCCTCCGGAGGCTGCGCCAGGCGTTCCCACCCCCGATACTCCGGCGCCACGTACGGACGCGACGACGAGCAGGCCGTGCCGAGCCAGAGAAGGACGAGCAGGGAAAGAGGCGCACTTCGGTTCATGGACGTCGCGGATGCGTGAGGACAGGGGTTGCGGCGTTCACGGCCCGGGATCTTCGGTTCCCGGATGATAGGCAAAACGGAGCAGGGTTGCTTTGCGACCGCCGCCTTCATTCGAAACGAAGAGGGTTCCGTCGGGGAGGAACGTGAGTCCTTCGGGCTGGGGGAAGCGTTTCTTGGGAAGCGCCCATACGTCGGAGACCGCGCCTTCGGGAGTGAGGACGAGGAGGACCTTGCGCACGGACGAAAGCACGTACACGCGCCCGGTGACGGGATGCACGGCGAGGGCCGACGGCTTGAAGTCGCTCATGTCGAAGACGGAGCCGAAGAGGTCGCGGAGTCGGCGGTCGAGGGCGCTTTCGTCGGAAGGGGGGAGCGCCTCTTTCGTGGGAATGGTGAAGACCGGCGCTTCGAGCCACGTGTTCGTCGTGAGGTCGAAGGCATAGACGGCGCGGTGGTGCTTGAGTCCTTTGCCCGGGTATTCCTTGCATGCGATGAGCAGCCGCTGCCGGTCGGGGTCATAGCCGAGGCCCTCGGTGTCGTATTTCGAGGAAAGCCGCGTCCGATGCTTCGTCACCTCCAGCTTCGGGGCGCGCCAGTCCGCGATCTCGAAGAGCGTGCCGTCGCTCCGGAGGACGAAGACGCGATGGCCCACGCGCTCGATGCCCTCGTAATCCCCGTGTTTCCCGAACTTCTTCCGTTCCGTGACCACGCCCGTCCGCGCATCGAGGATGAAGAGGATGCCCGCTTCGTCCTGTATCGCGCCGAGATGATTTTCGTCGAGCACGGTGAGGCCGGAGATCTCGCGGAGGGCGCGAGGGAGCTTGAAGACGGCCTCGGGTCGGTCGAAGGCATACGGGACGGCGGAGGTGTCGGCGCTCGTGTGGGAGGCGAAAGGCATGGGCGGCGGGGGCTGCCGGCACGCACCGTCGGCGCCGAGGCTCGTCCCCGGGAGCGCAAGAACGAGCGCGGCGCGCAGGAGGAAGGCTCCGGCGCGGGCGGCAAGGGTTTGGAACGCTTTCGTTTTTTTGTACACTAAGGGGCCGGGGAAAGGACGGGCATGGAGGGACGGATTCGCCGTCGGGGCGTGAGATAGTTTGCCGCCCGGTGCATACATAAGGGTTTGTCACCGTAATGGTTTCAATCGGGGATGTTTCTCAGCCGGGGGGCGCACAATATGGAAGGGTCCGAAAACATGGCTGCCGACGACGCCGGGACGGGCCGCACCGTCGCTTCGGTGGAGGCTTCCCATACGGAAGTCGTTTCCGAGCCGGCGGCGACGGTCAAAAAGCCGAAGAAGAAGCGCAAGCGAAAGAAAAAGTCCTCCGGTCCGGATAAGCCGAAGATCGGCACGTCGCGCGGGATCGAGACGATGTTTCGCACTTCGTATCGCACCCACATGGACCTGAGTGCGCTCGCCGACACGAAGGCGAACATCATGATCAGCATCAACGGCATCATCATCTCGATTTTGCTGGCCTCCATCGCGCCGAAGATCGACACGAACCCGTGGCTGCTCATCCCCACGGCGGTGCTCCTGATCACGTGTCTGGTGTCCATCGTGTACGCCGTGCTCGCCGCCCGTCCCCGCGTGCGCAGCGACGTGATCACGCTCGAAGACGTGCGCGACCGTCGGGCGAACATCCTCTTCTTCGGGCACTTTTCCTCGCTCTCACAGGATGATTTCGTGGCGGGGATGACCGACCTGATGCTCCACACCGACGATCTCTACCAGAGCATGATCCGCGACATCTATAACCTCGGGCTCGTGCTGAAGCGGAAGTTCGAACTGCTCCGTGTGGCGTACACCGTGTTCATGTTCGGCCTCATTGCGGGCATCATGCTCTTCATCGGAGTCTTCATATGGGTCGTTATGGATTGAACGGGGACGTTCCGGGCCGCGACGCCCCGGGTGCGGGGACGCCGGTAAGGGCGGAGGGATGCGCATGATCGTCACGTTCTGGGGCGTACGTGGTTCGGCGCCGAGCCCGGGACGGCAGACGTGCCGGTACGGCGGCAACACGTCCTGCGTGAGCGTGGAGGCGGGGGGGCGGGTGCTCGTCCTCGACGCGGGCACGGGCATCGTCCCGCTCGGCGAGACGCTCGCGGCTTCGGGCAAGGAGGTCTTTATCCTGCTCTCGCACCTGCACACGGATCATCTGATGGGCTTCCCGTTCTTCGAGCCGCTCTATTGCGCCGCCGAGCGGTTACACGTGCTCAGCTATGAGAAAGACGGACGCCCGTGGTCGCTCATGAACCTCCTCGATGGTTTCCATTTCCCCGTCGAGGCATCCGAACTCACGGTGCAGCCGCATCGCGTCGAGACGGACCCGCTCGGGTTCCTCCGGGCGCAGGGGTTCGAGGTGCGGCGGCATCCGGTCAACCATCCCGGCGGGGCCTTCGGGTATCGGGTGAGCCACGGCGGGCGCACGCTCGTCTTCGTCCCCGACAACGAGCTCGACCCGCCGGGTGCGGCCACGGTGGATTTTGCGGAACTGGCCGCTTTCTGCCGCGACGCCGACGTGCTCGTTCACGACGCGCAGTACCTGCCCTCGGATCTGCCGATGAAGTGGGGATGGGGACATTCGACGCTCGGACGGGCGTGCGCGCTCGCGGCGGCGGCCCGCGTGAAGCATTTCGTTCCCTTTCACCACGACCCCTGCCGGAGCGACGCCGCCCTCGACGCCATGCAGACCGAAGCCCGGGAAGCGCTGACCCCGGAGGGCATCGCGTGCACGTTTGCCTACGAAGGGCTCCGGATCGAACTGTGAGGGGCGTCACCCGAGGCGGGCTTTCACCTCTTCCCACAGCGCCCGGTACGCCCGGGCGGCGACGCTTTGCCGGTCGAAGCTCAGCAGCGGCGCCCGCGCCACCCCCATCCGCTCGACAGCGCTCGCGTACGGGATCACCGTCGTGAGGAATCCCTCGCGGCCGTCCGCGTATTCGGCGCAGATCTCCTTGTGCAGCCGCTTGCGACGGTCCACCATCGTGAAGAACGGCAGCTCCCGCAGCTTCTTCGGGCGCTCCTTCCGGAAATACTTGCGGATCTGTTCGAGCGTCCGGAGGGAGAGGGTGGTGGGGATGAGCGGGATGAGCAAGGCATCGGCGGCCAGGAAGGCGTTCTCGGAGACGAGCGAGAAGCCCGGCGGGCAGTCGAGAAAGATGTGGTCGTAGTCTTTCTTCAGGGGTTTGAGCAGCCGTGCGATCCTGCGGTCGGACTTGTCGGCGGCGTTGAGGACGAGGTCCATGTTCCGATACGAGAAGTCGGCGGGGAGAAGGTCGAGGTTCTCGAAGTCGGTCCCCTTGATGCGTCGGTCGAGGGCGCCCTTGCCTTTGATGAGGCGTTTCGCGCCGCCTTTCACCCTGGGTTTGACGCGGAAATAGAAACTGGCCGCGCCCTGCGGGTCGAGGTCCCAGATAAGGGTGCGCGCGCCTTCACGGGCCGAGAGATAGGCCAGGTTGACCGCGGTGGCGGTCTTTCCGACGCCGCCTTTGAGGTTGTAGACTGCGAGGATGCTCATGCGGGTGAGGAAGGTTGGAGAGGTTCAGCCGCGCCATGGGCCGTGGACCCTGTCGCGGGGGGGAAGCCTGTCCGGGCCTGAGGCAGGTGCTTCGTCATGCGGCGTGCCTGAACAGTTTCTCGAATCGCTTGCGATGCTCGGGGGAGGCGAACCGGGCGAAGCTCTCGGCGAAGGCGGCGCGGGCCTGAAGCTGCCGTTCGGCGAGATAGGCTTCGAGTCGCCCCATCGCGGTGAGCGTCTCTACCGGCGCGACGCCTTCGGCGGCCATCTGCCGCGCGAAATCCTGAAGCGCCTCTTGCTGCACGGCGAAGTCCTGATGATCGCCCAGGACGGTTTGAAGGCTCTTGACCGCCGGGATGAGGCGGCGCATGAGCTTATCCGGATACAGGCTCCGGAAAATTTCGAGGAGATACCGGAGTTTTTTGCACGTGATCCGCATCTCGTGAAGGGCCTCGGCAGGCGTCTGGGGACCGATGGCGCGGCCCTCCTTGAGCACGTTTCGGTAGGTCTTCCGGATGCGTTTCGAGACGACGTCGCGAAGCGGGCGCCCGGCCTCCGGGGTGGGCGGCTCGTCGGGGAGCGGCGCTTCGAGGAAGGCCCGCCACTCGCGCAGGAGCGCGCGGTACCGGGGCGTATCCATCGCCGCGACCATGGCGGCGTGCGCCTGACGCTGTCGTTTTTCGAGGAAGACGCCGAGGGGCGCGAGGTCGTCCCGCACGGACTCGGGCAGGTGCGCGCGATACTCGTCCATGCGAAGGAGGTACACGTCGAGGTCGCGCACGGGACTGGTGATCTCCCCGAGCCACTTGAATTCGGTGCGGAAGTGGGCCAGCGGTTCCGGAGGGAAGATGCGTTTGAGCTGACCGAGGATGGAGCGAGTGCGGCGGACGGCCACCCGGTAGTCGTGCACGAACTCGGTGTCGAGGTTTTCTCGGAGGCCGGGCTCGTTGTGCCGCATGGTGTCGAGCAGGTGGAGGAGCACCGGGCGGATGGCGCGGTCGGCGCGCTCCTTCGGGTCGAGGCGAAAGTTGAGCTTGGCGAAGTTGTCGCCGGGGGTGCGACCGATGGCGGCGAGGGCGCGCGTGAACTCGTGTCCGGCGTCTTCGGGGAGGGCGGCGACGTCGCGGAGGTAGGCTTCGAGCTTCCGTCTTGCCTTGCCGTAGCCCTTCACAGGCGCCACGCAGGCGCAGCCCGGGAGCACGCACCCGCTCCGCGCGGACGGTTTGCGGGCCTCGCCCCTGAGGCTTACGATGAGCCGGGCGGTGGTCTTGCGCTCCCGGTCGAGCACGGACAACCGGTGCTCCCGCAGCCGCACCTCGACGACGGGCATGAGCGCGCGCGGGTCCGTCGCTGCCGCCAGAGCTTCCCGGAAGGCGCCGGGCGGAAGGTCCTTCGCCATTCGCGGAGGTTTCGGGACGGACAGCGTGTACAGCGGCGTGCGGTCGGAGAGACGCTCCCATCGCAGAAGGCGGCCTTCCGGCGTGACCTCGAAGAAAAGCGCCGTGCCCGCGTCGTGGAGCCGCCAGTCGAACGTGTCGAAATACCGGCGGGTGACGGGAAGCGGCCCCGTCTGCTCGATGCGAAAACGATCGCGCACTCCGGCCAGAAGTGCCTCGACGTCCGTGTCCTCGGGAAGATTGAAAATTCGAAGGGCTTCACTCATCTCGTTTCCAAAGAAGAACAGGCTCCATGAACGGCGTCGTGACGACGCGGCGCTTTTCCTTCCGAAGACGTCACGGATGATCCGAAGATAAAGGATTCATGGGAGAAATATCCGGTCATTCGATCGTCGCGGGACGAGAGGCGAAGGGGGGCCGTGACGCGTGGTTTCCCCGGCAGTGTGCGGACATCTTCCCGGGGAATCGGTATACTGCGGGCTGCCGGAGCGGGGACTACGCAGACATGAACCCACGGAGCCATGAAGACGGTGCTTTTTTTTCGCCACGGGAAATCGGACTGGGATGCCGAATACGGCGCGGACCACGAGCGGCCGCTGGCCAGGCGGGGTCGAAAGGCGGCTGCGAAGATGGGCCGGTTCCTCGCGCAGGCGGGGCCGTTGCCCGACGCCATCGTCACTTCCTCGGCGGTGCGGGCGCGGGAGACGCTCGAACGGGCCATGCAAGCCGGGGGATGGGCCGACCGCCCCGTCCGGGTGACGCGGGCGCTCTACGAGGCCGGTCCCGAAGATCTCTTCGGTGAGGTGCGGGAAGAGGACGACGACGTCCGGACGCTCCTGCTCGTCGGTCATGAGCCTGCGTGGTCGGCGGCGGTGCGCGAGGCCATCGGCGGCGGGCGCTTGCGTTTTCCCACCGCTGCGCTCGCCCGCGTCGACTTCCCCGTCGCTCACTGGGCGGACGTCGTCTCCGGCGGGGGAGAACTGGTCTGGTTCGTCATCCCGAAGATCCTGCCGTAAGCCGTCGGGGCTAGGCTTCCACGCTCGATGCGCCGTCGCCGCCGGGAGGAGCGAACGCATCGAGGATCGGAGCCGGGACGACGTTCAGGGTGAGCGTCGGCTCTTCCTCGGCCACGGAGACACGGAGCGCGTGAAGGCCGTAGACCCCCTGGAGGTCTTCCAGGTCGAGCGTTTCGAGGTCGTCTTTCAAATACCCGCCGGCCTGAAGATATTCGATGTACCGGCGGTACTCTTCCGCCTCGCGCGCCTGCGAATACACCACGGCGATCTTGCCGGGTTGGGTCAGTCGCTCCTCGCGCCCCCGGATGCGCGCCTTGTCGATGCGTTTCTTGACGATCTCGTACCGGATATTGTACGCGCCGTCCACGTCGAACTTCTTCTCATCCTGCCGGAAGCGGATCGAGAGGGGAATGTCCTGAACGAGGATGAGGTGCGCCGTTTCGAGCGGGGTCTTGAGCGTCGGTTCGAGCCGCTTCATCTCCCAGACGATGCCGCACATCGTCATCAACTGCCAGAGCCGGATGTTGCGCAGATAGAGTCGGTCGAAGGTGCGGTTTTCGACCAGGGAGGCCCCGATGTACAGGTTGTAATCGACGCCGTCGGTCTTGTATTTCTCGAAGTAGTGCGGAAACATCTCCTGGGCCCGTTCCTCTTGCTCGTCGATATAGGCCGAGATGGTTTCGTTGATGAGCGTGACGCTCTCTTCGAAGTCTTTGCGTTGTCGGTAGAGGATGCCGAGGTCGGGGTCGAGGGCGGCCCGATAGACTTCGATTTTTTCCTGCACGCGCGCATCGATCTCTCCGAGCCGGTCAAAGAGGGGTTCCACATCCTGGTGCAGGAAGTCGATGATGGTGTTTTCGTCGCCGGAGCGGAGGTTGGACACGAGTTCCTCGATGTACTTACCGAGCCGGAAGCCGATTTCGTCGAGCACGGGAAGGTGCTGGTGGGTGCTCGCCTCGATGATGATGGAGAGCGCCATGCCCAGCTGTTCGAGCAGGTCGGCGCGGATGGCGTTGTTTCGGATGGTGGAGGAGCCGCGAATGTCGGAGAGGCCGTAAAGCGGGTAGACGTCGTGGAAGACGATGGACTCCAGTTCCGCGTGGCCGGTGTTCTCGAGTTGCGTCATGTAGCGGAGAGCCGCTTCGCGGAAGCGCCACTCGACGGTGGGGTGGATGGCCGTATACTGTTTCTTGATGAGGGCCTGCACCTGGTCCTCGCGCTCGGCGAGGCTGCGTTTCATGGCCGTGGCGAAGAGGGAGACGACCTCCTTGAGCATCACGGCGTTGAGCGCGTTGACCGCGCCGGGGTTCGGGGAGGCCAGTTCGAGCAGGCCGACGAGCTCGCCCTCGAAGCGGAGCGGGGCGAGGATGAGGTTGCGCAGGTTCTGATCGAGGAGGTGCTTCTCGAAGCCGGTGCAAACCTGGCAGTTTTCGAGGTCGTTGACCACGATGGGTTCTTCGGAGGAGAAGGCGCGGGCGTAATAGGAGTTCTCTTTGTGCGGACAGGACGGGGCGCCGGCGTTGGTCAGGAGCAGGCTCCGCCCGATGGGCTGCGCGCCCGTGATGGCGTCGAAGTCATCTTTCTGGAGACAGATCAGCCCGAGCCGAAGCTCCGGCGCCTGCAGGAGCATGCGCAGGCGCATCTGGAGGGTGTCGATCTTTTCGAGAGAGGTGAAGGCGTCGCGCTGAAGGAGGTCGTCCTTGAGGCGTGAGAGCACCTGCTGCGCCGTCACGTCTACGGCGGTCATCACCACGAAACCGTGAAAGGCGAACCGTTCGGGCGGGAGCGTCTCCATCCACAGCGCGAGGTTCGTCGGCTCGTTGAGGAGGCACTGGAGCATCTCGTCGGAGAGCTCTTGCCGGGGTCCGCGCAACTCGATGGTGGCAAACCGCGTGTCGATGGCGATGTTGTAGTGTTTCTTCAGCCCCGTCTGCTCGTCGGTGGTCGTGACGATCATGGGGTAATCGAAGTTGACCTCGACGCCGTAGTGTTCTCGAAGAATGTAGTGATAGGCCTTCAGCGCGCGGGCGGTCATCATCTCGCCCCGGCATTCGGGGGGACCTTCCGTGAGTTCCGCTTTCATCCGTTCGGGCATCTTCAAACGGGCAAAGGCGGAGGTGGCGTAGAAGCTGACGAGCTTGAACGGGACGAAGGCGGCGGCGTACGTTTCCTCCCACAGCGCCATCGGAAAGACGGCGGACATCAGGAGGTCGAGCAATTCGAGGTGTTTTTCAAGGGGTTCGAGATCGTCGAGCGGCTGCGTCAGTTCGGGCGCGTCGTCGAGGCGGTCGAGGATGGTGCGGGCCATCACGGCGCGCGGAGAGGCATCGTCCTCGGCCACCTCACGCCAGAAGTCGATCAGGGGCGCGAGGCTGAGTGTGCGCTCAAACGGGAAAGGATCGTGCGTGTCCATCGCGAGGGTGGAGGATGGTAGTAGCGTCGGAGCGGGCGGTGCGGAGTGATTCAGAGCTATGAAAGCGTTGAACGGATGGAATCTTCTGCGGTTGCGGGGGAGCAATGATCGCGCTTTTTCTCGAAGGACGATTCATCGCGAGATATTCGCTATTTTCCTTTTGGATTCCCGTGAAGAGGGAGCGTTACGCGTCTGGGTTTCGGGGTTTAAAATGTTTATAAACAAATGGTTGTTTTTCGTGGAAACGAATGGGGTGACGAGAGGGAGGGCGTATGACGGATGCGTATGAGGGGCGCGCGAAGGCGGGTAAAGGTCTCCGGTCGGCAAAGCGGCTCGGGCTGTTCGGGGGGGCGGCCCTGTTCGGGGTGATGCTGTGGGCGGGCGCGCCGGAGGGGCTTTCGGCCCCGGCGTGGCATGCGGCGGCGGCAGGCGCGCTCATGGCCGTGTGGTGGATGACGGAGGCCGTGCCGATCCCGGTGACGGCGCTCTTGCCCCTGGCGCTCTTTCCCGTGATCGGCGTCGCAGGCATCCGGGAGACGGCGGCGCCGTACGCGAACCCGCTCATCTTCCTCTTTCTCGGCGGCTTCGTGATCGCCGAGGGGATGCAACGCTGGGGGCTGCATCGCCGCATCGCGCTCGGCATCATCACGCGTCTCGGCGCGCGTCCCGGCGCGATCCTGGCGGGGTTCATGGCGGCCTCGGCCTTTCTGAGCATGTGGGTCAGCAATACGGCCACGGCGCTGATGATGCTGCCCATCGGGCTGTCGGTGGTCGAACTGACGCATACGGCTGCGGGGGGCGAGCAGGCGGCCCGCCGACCCTTCGCCATTGCGCTGATGCTCGGCATCGCCTATGCGTGCAGCATCGGCGGACTCGGCACGCTCATCGGCACGCCGCCGAACACGCTGCTGGCGGGCTTCCTGAGCGAGACGTACGGCTATCAGATCGGCTTCGCGCAGTGGATGCTCGTGGGGCTGCCGCTGGTGGCGGTGGGGTTGCCGATGACGTATCTCGTGCTGACGCGGGTGGTCTTCCGCCTCCGCCTGACCTCGCTTCCGGGCGGGCGGGCGTTGCTCGAAGAAGAACGCCGCCGCCTCGGGCGCATGAGCGGGCCGGAGTGGAAGGTGGCGTTCGTCTTTGCGCTCGTGGCGGCGCTGTGGATGACGCGCCCGCTGCTCGCCGACGTCGTGCCCGGGCTCTCCGACGCCGGCATCGCCGTCTCCGGGGCGGTGGTTCTGTTCCTGCTTCCGGCCGACCGGCGGCGCGGCGTGCCCCTCCTGACGTGGGAGGACGCCGAACGCCTCCCCTGGGGCGTGCTCGTGCTCTTCGGCGGCGGGCTGACCCTGGCCTCGGCCATCAACGGCACCGGGCTGGCCGCCTGGATCGGCGAGGGGCTCAGCGGCGTCGGCGCCTGGCCGCTTCCGCTCGTGGTCTTCACCGTGACGGCCACGGTGATCCTGCTGACCGAACTGACGAGCAATACCGCCACGGCGGCGGCGTTCCTGCCCATCGTGGCGTCGGTGGCCGTCGGCATCGGGCAGAACCCGCTGCTCTTCGCCCTCCCGGCGGCGGTGGCGGCGAGCTGCGCGTTCATGCTCCCCGTAGCCACCCCGCCGAATGCCATCGTCTACGGCAGCGGAACGCTGAAGATCTCCGACATGGCGCGCGCGGGCATCGTGCTCAACGTCCTTTTTGCCCTGCTCATTACGCTTTTCGCCTTCACGCTCCTCCCGCTCGTCTTCGGCGTCGAGGTGGGCGTGTTGCCGGGCTGGGCGGTTACGCCCGCCCCCTGAGGGCGCCCCCCCTCGTCGCAATCGTGCCGGGGAATCCCTTACGGAGGCCGTAGGGGAAACCTTGCGACAATTGTTGGGACAGGATGGTACCCTGAAACGATTGAGGCGTCGGGGGAGGCTCGTATCCCTCGGTCGAGCGCGCGCCGCCATCCAAGAATTTCTCGATTATGCCGCCAATCTCATCGGAGCCCGCCGCGACGCGGGCGAGCGCCACGAAAGCGGAACCGGGCGAAGCGCATCGGCTCGTCGCGTTGCTGGTGGGAGGCGCCCGTCGCACACGGAAGGCCCTGCGCGCGGCGCTGTCGGCGAGCGGGAGCGAGGTGCTCGTGTGCCGCAATGTGAAAGAGGCCCGGTCCCTTGTCCGGGAACGGCGACCGAACCTCGTCATCCTGGGCCACGTCGATGCCGAGATGCTGGCTTTCAGCCGGGACCTGCGGGCGGAGCATGGCGAGGCGGTCTCAGTGCTCGCCGTGCTGGGCGAGGAGGCCGAAGCCTACCTCGAAGAACTGCTCCGAGCCGGCATCGACGACAGCGTTCATCCCGAGCACCACCTTGACGTGCGCCTGGCGTTCTGGGCGCAGAAGACGCGCCTGCGCGAAGAACGCGCCCGCATCCGAAGACAGCTCGAAAAAGAACGAAACAGGCTCCAGCAGTACCTCGACATTGCGGGGGTGGTCTTCGTCGTGCTCGACCGGGAGGGGCGCGTGACGCGCATCAACCGGAAAGGCTGCGACCTGATCGGGCTTCCCGAGGGCGAGATCGTCGGCAAGCTGTGGTTCGACCATTTCATCCCGGAGCGTCTCCGCAAAGACGTGTGGAAGGTGTACCGCGCGCTCATGAGCGGGGAGCGCGAGGCATCCGAGCATTACGAGAACCCGATCCTTACGGCTTCGGGAGAGGAGCGCCTCATCGCGTGGAGCAACGCCGTCATCCGCGATGAGGCGGGCGAGATCACGGCGACGCTCAGTTCGGGCACGGACATCACCGAGCGGAAGCGGATGGAGGACGCGCTGCGGCAGAGCGAGGAGCGGTTCCGCACGCTCTACAATCAGACCCCCGCCATGCTCCACTCCATCGACCGGGAGGGGCGCCTCGTGAGCGTGAGTGAGTACTGGCTCGAACGCATGGGCTACACGCGCGACGAGGTGATCGGTCGCCCGCTGAGCACGTTCATGACGGAGGCTTCGCGCCGGCGCGCCGAGACGGAGCATTTCACGGCGTTCTTCGAAACGGGATCGTGCCGGGATATCGAGTATCAGTTCGTCCGAAAAGACGGTGCGGTGCTCGACGTGCTCCTTTCGGCCACGGCCGAACGCGACGCCTCCGGGCGCGTCGTTCGCTCGCTGGCCGTCGTCGAGGACGTGACCGAACGCAAACGCACCGAGGAAGCCCTTCGCGAGAGCGAGGCGCGCGGGCGCGCCATCCTCGAAACGACGGTCGACGGCATCGTGACGGTGGACGAAGGCGGCATCATCCGGTCGTTCAACCAGGCGGCCGAGCGCATCTTCGGCTATGCGGCGGACGAGGTGATCGGAGCGCCGCTCAGCCTCCTGATGCCCTCGCCGTACCGGGAGGAGCATGACGGGTACATCCGCAGCTACCTCGAAACCGGCCACCGGAAAATCATCGGGATCGGACGCGAGGTCTACGGGCTTCGGAAAGACGGCTCCACGTTCCCGATGGAACTGGCCGTAAGCGAAGTGCGCCTCCGCGACGGGGTCATCTTCACCGGCATCGTGCGCGACATCACCGACCGGCGGCGGCTCGAACAGGAGATCCTTCGCATCAGTGATCAGGAGCGGCGGCGCATCGGGCAGGATCTGCATGACGGGCTCGGGCAGATGCTCACCGGCATCGGGCTGATCAGTCAGAACCTCGCGCGCGTCATGAGAGCGGGGGGAGACGAGCGCGCCGGGGAGGTGGAAGAGATCACGGAGCTGATCAAGGAAGCGGACCAGTATGCCCGGAGCCTGGCGCGCGGGCTCGTGCCGGTGGACCTCGACGAGCAGGGGCTGGCGACGGCCCTCGCCCGGCTCGCGAAAAACGCCGAGCGGCTCTTCGGGATCACCTGCACCTTCGAGGAAGTCGGCTCTTCGCCCATCTACGATGAGAACGTGGCGATCCACCTTTACCGCATTGCACAGGAGGCTGTGAGCAATGCCGTCAAGCACGGGCGGGCGTCTACGGTGCGCGTGATGCTGGCCGCGGGCGAGGATCAGGTGCGCCTGCGCATCCAGGACAACGGCGTCGGCTTCCCGGATAAGCTCGACGACGATCACGGCATGGGCGTCCGGATCATGCAGTACCGGGCCCGCATGATCAGCGGCGTGCTCGACATCCGGCGCGGCCTCAAGGGCGGTTCCGTGGTTACGTGCACGCTCACCCGGCTTTCTACGGAAAAACCCGATCTACGCGGCCTTTCCCTGTGAGCGTTGCCCGACCGCGCCGAGCGCCGTGAAAGGCTATGTATTCAAAAATGAGTACCGTAGATTGCCTCGAAGCGGCCTCGCGCCGACCTTACGCCGGAACCGTCCCGGAAGGGCGCTCCGTTTGTGAACCCGGAACCATGAAAACCTCTGATCCCGGAACCATGAAAAAGATACTCGTCGTCGACGACCATCCCTTGATGCGCAAAGGGCTATCTCTGAGCATCGACAGTGAAACGGACCTGAGCGTGGTGGCGCAGGTGGCCAATGCCGAGGAGGCTATCGAGGCGCTCGAACGGCACGATCCGGATATGGCGGTGGTAGACATCTCGCTGCCCGGCATGAGCGGGCTCGAACTGATCAAGCACCTGCTCGCGCTCAAGCCGTCGTTGAAGATTCTGGTCGTCTCGCGCCATGACGAGTCGTTGTATGCCGAGCGGGCCATTCGGGCCGGGGCGCGTGGCTACGTGATGAAGCTCGAAGCGGGCGGGGTGATCGTGAAGGCCGTCCGGCGCGTGCTCAACGGAGGGATATACGTGAGCGAGGAGATCAACGAACGGCTCTTGCTCGGCATCGCCTCGGGGCATGAGACGCTCACGAAGTCGCCGCTCGAAGTGCTCAGCGACCGCGAGCTCGAGGTGTTCGAACTGACCGGACGCGGCCACGGCACACGAGAGATCGCCGAGCGGCTGCATCTTTCGGTCAAGACGGTGGAGTCGTACCGGGCGCGCATCAAGAACAAGCTCAACCTGGGCAGCGCCGCCGAACTGATGCAGCACGCCGTGCAGTGGGTCGAAGGGGAGGGCACGGGCTGAGCGGGCTCAGGCGCGTCCGTAGAGGCGGCGCATCACGGCGAGGGCCGTGTCAATGTCATCCATCGAGACGTCGAGATGGGTGGTGGCGCGTATGGTAGCCGGGCCGAAGGGGACCATGAGCACGCCTTCGGCCTTTAGCTCGCCGAGCGTTCGGAGCGCGTCTCCGTGGTCGACGTCGAAGATGACGATATTCGTCTCCACGCGGGCAGGGTCGAGCGAGAAGCCGGGCAGTTCGGCGATGCCTTCGGCGAGGCGGCGGGCTTTGTCGTGGTCCGCTGCGAGGCGGGCGCGGTGGTGTTCGAGCGCATAGAGACCCGCCGCCGCCAGGATGCCCGCCTGCCGCATCCCGCCGCCCCACATCTTGCGGTAGCGGTGCGCCTCGGTGAGAAGGTCCTTCGGTCCGGCGAGCACCGAGCCGACGGGCGCGCCGAGGCCCTTCGAGAGGCACACGCTCACGGTGTCGAACGGGGCGGCGTAGTCCTTCTCCGGGATGCCGGTGGCCGCCGTTGCGTTCCACAGCCGCGCCCCGTCGAGGTGGCTTCCGAGGCCGTGCGCACGCGCCACGTCGGTGATCGCGCGGAGGTTCTCCATCGGATAAACGCGCCCGCCGGCCTGGTTGAGCGTGTTTTCGAGGCAGACCAGCCGGGTCCGCGCGAGCCAGTAATAGCCGGGTCGCACGGCGGCCGCCACCTGCCGCCCCGTCAGCACGCCGTCCTCGCCCGTGAGCGTGCGCGTGACAACGCCGGAGAGCAGCCCGGGCGCGCCGGACTCATAGTTGAAAATGTGCGAGGTCGTTTCGAGAAGAACCTCATCGCCGGGCTGGGTGTGGACTTTGAGCGCGAGCTGATTGCCCATCACGCCGGAGGGGACGAAGAGCGCCGCCTCCTTGCCGAGCAGGGACGCCACGGTCTGTTGCAGTCGGCGCACCGTCGGATCCTCACCGAAGACGTCGTCGCCCACTTCGGCTTCGTACATCGCGCGGCGCATGCCTTCGGTGGGCCGGGTCACCGTGTCGCTCCGGAGGTCGATCATCGCAAAGGGGGAGTTTTACCGGGAGATCTCGAGGATCTCGAGTTGCACCTTTCCGGCAGGGACCGCGATCTCGACCACGTCGCCCACGGCTTTTCCGAGCAGGCCTTTCCCGATGGGACTGCCGATGGAGATTTTGCCCTGCGCGAGGTCGGCTTCCTGGGCAGAGGTCAGCGTATACGTCTGTTCGGCGCCGTTCCGAAGGTTCTTCACACGCACCTTCGAAAGGATATACGCCTTGCTCGAATCGATGGTGCTCTCATCGACGATGCGTGCGTTCGAGATGGTCTGTTCGAGCTTGGCGATGCGCGCTTCGAGGTGTCCCTGTTCTTCCTTGGCGGCGTCATATTCCGCGTTCTCGGAGAGGTCGCCCTGAGCCCGCGCCTCGGCGATGGCTTTGGCAATGCGGGCGCGCTCTTTGGTGCGCATGAACTGGAGATCTTCCTTGAGCTTCTGCAGCCCTTCCTCGGTGAGGTATACGGTTTGCGGCTTTTCCATAAAAACCCGGGTTGCTGACGAGAGATGGTTGGCCCGAAGGCGAAGGCAATAAAAAAGAGAACGCCACGGCCTGAAGAGCGGCTGCGGCGAGCGATGTCGGCATGTATGTGCGGAATCCGGGCGGACCACCCGTTCTCCGTGACAAGCTTGCACGCGCATGTGCCGCGCCGGGATCCCGTCAGGTAGAAAAAAAGGGGGTTTCGCCTACCATCCGCGCGTTTTCGAGGCGCCTCGGGCGGCGGACGTTTCTGCGCCCGAGGACGGGAGCAGGCGACGGGCGGTCCAGTAGGCGTCGCGCCAGTACGGCTCGTCGAGCCGCGAGATCATCACGCCTCCGCTGCTCGAGGCGTGGACGAACTCGCCGCAACACAGGTAGATGCCCACGTGCCGGGTGCGTTTCCCTTCGGTGTGGAAAAAGACGAGGTCGCCGGGGCGGAGGTCCTCCTTCCCGATAGCCGTTCCCGCTCGCACCTGTTCGGCGGTGGTGCGGGGGAGGCGGAGACCGAAGACGTCGGCGTACATGCGGAAGGTGAGGCCGGAGCAGTCCACGCCCTTCCGCGAGAGGCCGCCCCACACGTGCGGCGCGCCCATCCACGACCGCGCCTCGGTGCGGAGAAGCGTCTCCACTTCGGCCTCGTGAGGCGCGTCCGCGCGTGGCTCGGGGCTGAGCTTTGCCGAAGAGGCACATCCGGCGGCGACCGTCGCGGCGAGGGCCAGGAGGACGGCGGCGTGGAGCGTGCAGGAAAGGCGGGAGCGAGGGCGCATGAGGATCGGGGCCGGCGGGCGCGGCGTCTTCGGTTGCGGTCCGGGAGGATATGCCAAAGATACACACCACCGCCGCGCGGGGAAACACCCGTTCGCCCGGCAAAGGGTTCGCCGGGCGATTCGATGCGGCGGGCGGGGAACCGAGTCGGGGCGGGTCGTTTAAATTCTTAATCAAATCTCGTAATCAAAATATCACGTCCAGTAAAATATGATTTATTCACACGCGAAATCTAAACGATGAAAAGAGGAAAGAAGGGCATTATCGTAAGAACAGGCTTGGCAGTTATACTTGTCGCAGTATTGCTGTTAGTTGTGTTTAGACAATTAGGATGGATATCGAGCTTCTCCGGGATACCCCCATCCCAAACAGTCGAGAAGCAGTCTACAGCGTCAAGGAATTCAGGGATATCTTTCCAAATCTTGATTCACTCATCCTCAGGATTGGACTATCCCGAAGCAATGTCTGTCCGGGATTCGCTCAACGATAACGGATATAGAGCCATTGGTCCTATTGTGCCGCCGACAGTGGCGCGAGTAGACCATGATGAATTGCGCTTCTTCCACCAAGCGGATGAGACATATGCGAAAGAGATTGGGAAAGTAATATCCCGGTGTTGTGGTTTAATTCCCGTGGTTCGACTATGGCAGCAATATGAACAACGAGTTCCGGAAGGATATTTTGAGTTGTGGCTGAAGTAATTTGGGAAGCCAACATTATTGGAGAATTTGCAAGGTGAAAATTTGGTACCAATACGATTGAGATTGATTTGTTAAAAATATCTGTCGGAATTATGGATTAGTGCAAATGCTGGCGCTTCTGCTCTGGCACAATAGTTTCCTGTTTGCTCTGAGTTATCCTCCGATTCGATGCGGCGGGCGGGGAACCGACCCGGCGCGGGTCGTATAAATCCATAGTTTCCATTTCATCAGCCCCGCCGACGATGCATATCCGAAGAGACCTCTTTTGGACGGCGCTGTTCGCCTTTGCGGGCGGCTTCACTGCCGGAATGTTGTGCGCTCCGCACTCCGGGCGCAAGTCGCGTGAGATCATTGCCGGGCGGGTTCGGGCCGAGGGCCGCCGCCTCGAGCAACAACTCCGTGCGATGGAGGAGCAGCTGGCCGCGCTCGAAGCGCAGGTGGCGGAGACCGGCCGCGAGGTGAGCGAGAAGGTGCGGGAGACTGCCGAGCGGGTGGTGGATCAGGTGACGCCCTCGCTGGAAGATGATCCGGAGGCGTGGCGTGTGGAAGACGAGGAACTCACGCGCGATCTGCGACGGATGCCGCGCCGTTGACGGCCCCGGGGCGCACGGTGGATCAAAGCGCCGCCTTCCCCGGTTGAAGACAGCCATCCGAAAGAATTGCGACCCCGATCACCGGAAATCAACGTACGCGATATGCCCTATCCCGAATCTCTCGTAGCCCCGATGCGGGCCGAACTGACGCGCCTCGGCGTGGAAGAATTACGCGACGCCGCAGCCGTGGACGCCGCATTCGAAGCCGCCGAGGATCAGACGATGTTGCTCGTCATCAACTCCGTGTGCGGCTGCGCGGCGGCCAATGCCCGCCCGGCGGTGGCCCTCTCTCTGCAGAGCCCCGTCCGTCCGGATCGCCTCGCCACGGTTTTCGCCGGGCAGGACCTCGACGCGACGGCTCAGGCGCGGCAGTACCTCGCCGGCATCCCGCCCTCCTCGCCGTTTATCGCGCTTTTCAAGGCGGGCGACCCGGTGTTCGTGCTCGAGCGCAGGCACATCGAGGGGCGTTCGGCCAGCGCCATCGCAATGGACCTCGTGAAAGCGTATCAGGCGTTCTGCGGAGAAGACGAAGGTGAGGCGCCCGCGCCTCCCGTAGAGTCTGAAGCGCCGTCTGCCGAGACGCATCTGCCGCCCACGTTCCGGTCGATCCTCTGAGCCTCGCCCGGCGAATGTACCTCCTAAGAAGCCGACTTCCCTCGGGAGGTCGGCTTTTTTTCTTATGTTGTCGGACCTTCGTTCTTCGAACCTCGGGAAATCATGTCTCTTCTGAAAAAATCCGGACGGCTAAAGAAGGAACTGGGGCTATTCGACGTCTACGCCATCAGCACGGGGGCGATGTTTAGTTCGGGGTTTTTTCTTCTCCCCGGTCTGGCTGCGGCCAAGACGGGCGCTTCGGTCGTGCTGGCCTATCTCATTGCGGGCGTGCTGATCCTGCCGGCCATGTTCAGCAAGGCCGAACTGAGCACGGCCTTGCCCCGGGCCGGGGGCACGTATTACTTCCTCGACCGGAGCCTGGGACCCATGCTCGGAACCATCGGGGGGCTGGGGACCTACCTGGCGCTTACGCTCAAAACGGCCTTCGCGCTCGTAGGCATCGGGGCCTATGCGTCTCTTTTCATTGAGCTGCCCATCAAACCCGTGGCCATCGTTCTGACGGCGCTGTTTGTCGGGATCAATATCCTCGGGGCGAAAGAGACGAGCGGGTTGCAACGCTGGTTGGTGGTGATCCTGATAACGGTGCTGGCCTTCTTTCTTCTGCAGGGCTTTCACGAGATCATCTTCGAGCAGCCTCGCGCGGTGACGCGCAGCCGGTTCACGCCGTTCATGACGTTTGGTATGGAGGGGTTGCTGGGCACCGTGGGGTTCGTCTTTGTCTCTTATGCGGGGTTGACCAAGGTGGCCAGCGTGGCCGAAGAAGTGAAGGATCCGGAGCGGAACATCCCGCTGGGCATGATCCTGTCGCTGGCTTCTACGTCGCTCGTCTATGTGGCGGGGGTGTTCATCATGGTGGCCTTGCTCGAGCCGACAAGCTTTCACGCCGACCTCACGCCCGTGGCCACGGCGGCGGAAAGCTTCTTCGACTGGCTGCCGCATCCCTTCGGGCTGGCGCTGGTGGTCGCGGCGGCGCTGGCGGCCTTCGCTTCCACGGGCAACGCCGGGGTGCTCTCGGCTTCACGATACCCGCTGGCGATGGCGCGGGATCGGCTCCTGCCGGACGTCTTCGCAAGACTGGGACGCTTCCATACCCCTACGTTTGCCATCCTCGCCACCGGCGCGCTGATGGTCTTTTTCATCCTCGTGCTGGATGAAGAAGGGATCGCCAAGCTGGCCAGTGCTTTTCAGTTGTTCATTTTCATGCTCGTCAGTCTGGCCGTCATCGTCATGCGAGAGAGCCGGATTCCGTCGTATGATCCCGGTTATCGCTCGCCCCTCTATCCCTGGATGCAGGTGGGCGGGATCCTCATATCGATCGTGCTGATCGCGTATATGGGATGGCTGGCGATCTTCTTCACCCTGGGGATCGTGTTTTTCTGTCTGATCTGGTATGTTCGGTATGCCCGGCCGAGGGTTGTGCGGGACGGCGCCATCTACCACTGGTTCAAGCGGCTGGGAGAACGGCAGTATGAAGACCTCGACCGGGAATTCCGGACCATTTTGAAAGAGAAGGGGTTGCGGACCGACGATCCCTTCGACGAGGTGGTCGCCCGGGCACAGGTGATCGAGTTGGAGGCGGACGAGACGTTCGAGGACCTGATCCGGAAGGCGGCTTCCCTGTTTTCGGAACGTCTGCCGGCGCCCTCCGAAAAGCTGGTCGAGGGGTTCATGCATGGCACGCGAACGGGAGCCACGCCGGTCGCCGGAGGAGCGGCGCTTCCGCACCTGCACGTGCCCGGCATCTTTCGCCCCGAAATGGTGCTGGCCCGAGCCAGGAGTGGTCTGAGCGTTGGTGTTGTGGATGCCCTCGGAGGCGAGGAAGCCATCCACGAGGTCCACGCCGTATTCATGCTCGTCAGCCCCGAAGACAACCCCGGCCAACACCTTCGGATGCTGGCGCAGCTCGCCAACCGGATCGACGAACCGGACTTTTTGGAAAACTGGCTCCGGGCGCGCAATGCGGCGCATCTGAAAGAACTGCTCCTCGGAGACGCGCGGCACCTCACCCTGAGGCTGCGCTCGACCGAGCCTACGCGGGAACTCATCGGCAAGGCGCTGAAGGAGTTGTCGTTGCCAAGAAACTCGCTCGTCGTTATCATCCGACGGGGAGATGACATGATCGTCCCGCGAGGAGAGGCAACCCTTCAAGAAAACGATCGGATCATTATCATCGGAACCCCCGACGCTCTGAGAGACCTGAGGGCGAAGTACGTAGCCGGGCATTGAGGGGATTCCCCGGGCCCTTCCCGCAACCTTGAAGGAGAAGATCTTGACCGAGCAAATCGTCATCGGCATCGTCAGCGTCATCGTGCTCGGGATCAGCGCGCAGTGGATCGCATGGCGGTTTCGTATGCCCTCTATCCTCCTGCTCCTGATCTTCGGGTTCCTGGCCGGGCCGGTCACGGGAATGCTTCCGCCCGCCTCGCTCCAGGGCGACTGGCTGTTTGCGTTCGTCTCGCTGTCGATCGGGATCATCCTCTTCGAGGGAGGCTTGAGCCTGCGCCTCTCCGAATTGCGGGAGGTAGGCAAGGTGGTCTTCAATCTGATCACCGTGGGCGTGCTGGTCACGTGGGTGCTTGCCGGATGGGCCGTGCACTACTTTGGCGGGTTCAATGTGGGTTTGTCCGTGCAGATCGGGGCCATCCTGACCGTCACCGGGCCGACGGTGGTGATTCCGCTCTTGCGGCACGTGCGGCCGTCCGGGCGGGTGGGCGCCATCGCGAAGTGGGAGGGCATCACCATCGATCCGGTCGGCGCGATCCTGGCCGTGCTCGTCCTCGAAGCGATCCTGCTGCTGAGCCAGTCCGTGCCGGTGGTGGGGGAGAGCGGAGACATCGGGAACGCGGTGTTTCATGCCGTGGAAGGCCTGCTCCTGACCATCTCGATCAGCGTGGGCATCAGCGTCATCGGCGCGGCGCTGCTGATCCTGCTTTTGCACCGCCGCCTCGTCCCGGATTATCTCCAGAGCCCCATCGCGCTGATGGTGGTCGTCGGGACGTTCGCCCTCTCGAACGTGTTGCAGGAGGAGTCGGGGCTGCTGGAAGTGACGTTGATGGGCATCATGATGGCCAATCAAAAGTACGTGCCCGTCCGTCGGATCACCGAGTTCAAGGAAGATTTGCAGGTCCTGCTCATCGCCTGTCTCTTCATCCTTCTGAGCGCGCGGCTCGAACTCGATGCGCTCAACTATATCAATAAGGGCACGCTGATTTTTCTGGGGGTGCTGATCCTTTTCGTGCGGCCGGTGGCGGTCTTTCTGTCTACGCTGGGGACGAATCTGAACTGGCGGGAGAAGGTCTTCCTTTCCTGGATGGCGCCCCGGGGTATCGTGGCGGCGGCAGTGGCCTCGCTCTTCGCCTTCCGTCTCGAATCCATTTATCCGAACGAAGTGGAAGGGCTGGTGCCGACGGTCTTCCTGGTGATCGTGGGGACGGTGACGGTGTACGGCCTGACCATCTCTCCGCTGGCCCGCTATCTCAAACTGGCCGAGCCCAACCCGCAGGGTGTGCTCATCCTCGGGGCGCACCTGTGGGCGCGACGCATCGCGCAGGTGCTCCAGGATCTCGGCTTCAAGGTTTACCTGATCGATTCGAATGCCGACAACATCGAACGGGCCCGCCGCAGCCACCTTCCCGCCTCGGTCGTCAATGCCCTCTCGGAGTCCGTGCTCGATGAACTCGACCTGAGCGGCATCGGACGTTTTCTCGCGCTGACGCCCAATGACGAGGTGAATGCCCTGGCCGCGCTGCACTTTGCGGAAATCTTTGAAAGCACGTCGGTATTTCAACTGGCCGGTCGGACGGAGGAGGGGAACGCTGAGCGCAGCGCGCTGCCGGCGCATCTGCGGGGACGTCCACTCTTTGGCGGGAAGGTCACCTTCTCGATGCTTAACGATCGCTTTAACAAAGGAGGCGAGATCTCGGTCATAGACGTCACCGAGGACGTGCCCTATGAAGCGCTGGTCGATGCCTATGATGGAGACGTGGTGCTGCTTTTCGTGGTGCGGAACGGCGAACTGATCGTCCATGCGGAGGAAGGCCAACTGACGCCGCAGCCGGGAGACAAAGTGGTCGTTTTCCTCCCGCCCCAGGCCAGAGAGAAAGCCGAAGCGGAGGAAGTATCTTTCGAGGAACTGACGACGCACGCTTTTGTGGTGGACCTGGCCGAGCCGTTGCCATTCGAGGACATCGTGGAGGAGGTTTCGGCGCAGCTTGCTCAGCGTCTGCCCGTGACGGCGGCTCGCCTGGAGAAAGGGTTCCTCGACGGCGCCCGCTATGGCGCGATGCCGGTGACGCACGGGGTGGCGTTGCCTCACCTCCGGGTGCCGGAGATCGACGAACCCGAACTGGTGCTGGTCCGCTGCCGGGACGGCATATGCATCACGTTGCAGGATGAAGACGGCGAGCACGAGTCCGAGCCGGTCTATGCGATCTTCTTCCTGGTCAGTCCGGAAGAGAAACCCGGGAAGCACCTGCGCACGCTGGCCAATCTGGCCTCCCGCATCGACGAACCCGATTTCATGGATCGCTGGCGCAATGCCCGGGACGAGGTCGAACTCAAGGAGACCCTGCTCGACCGGGACCATTACGTGGCCTTCACGCTGCGCTCCGACGACGAGACGGCCGTCTTCCTCGGACGCGACGTCGAGGACCTGGAACTGCCTCCCGGGTGTTTCGTGGCGCTCGTGCAACGGCACGGCAAGCAGTTCACCCCGAGCGGATACACCCAGTTGATGGAGGGCGACCGGCTCATCATCATCGGAGAGGCGACGGCGATCCGCGCGCTCAAGGCCCGTCTTTCCCTGTCGAAGCGTACGGCGACGTCTTGACTTCCTCCGGGACGCGACCCCCTCAGGGAGCGCTCCCATGCTTCCGCCCTCCTGGCGCGCGACGAGCCTTGGGGGCGCCGTTCAGCCGGGCCGAGCCTCGAGGAGCCGGTCGCGCCAGAGCACGAGCAGCACGTACGTCGCCCCGGCTCCGGCGAAGGCCGCCGTGGTGAGGACCGGCCGATGGAAGGTGAGGGAAACGCCGAGAAGGAGCAGTCCGGGTAGGCCGAAGATGAGATACCGGAGATAGGGTCGTGCGAGGGCGCCCCAGGAGACGCCGGAGAGGCGCGTCAGGATCACGATCTGCGCGGCGCGCGCTGCGCCTCCCGCCAGACCCAGCGCGGCCAGGCACACGTCGGCGTCGCCGGTGCGTGCGCCCGCGTAGAGTGCGGCGGCCAGGACGACGAACATGCCAAGGCTCACGGCCAGGTCGAGACGCTGACGTTCGAGCACGTCGAACAGGCGGGTCAGCGGGGAGGCGACGGCCGAGAGGAAGAGCCACGGGCCGAGGTACTGCACATACCGCCCGCTCGTTCGCCACGCGGCGCTGAAGACGAAGTCGAACACGTCGGGTCCGGCTAGCAGAAGCGCGAGGGTTGGAAAGAGGCCGATCATCACGAGCCGCCGGTGCACCGTGGCGGTCAGCCCGGCGAGTGTTCCGTCGCGGTGGGCCTCGGCGGCATGGACGAAGAAGACCTGCGCGACGGCGGCCCCGACGAGGCTCAACGGGATGAGCAGCGCGTTGAAGGCCAGTCCGAAGAGCCCGACGACGGACTGTCCGAAGAAGGGGAGCAGCAGAAAGAACGGCATCCGGGTGACGAGGGCGCTCAGGAGCGTGGAGGGCATCGAGAAGAGCGGGAAGCGCCGGTAGCGCCGGGCCGGATCGCGCAGGTGGAGCCCGCGAAAAGCTTCCCGGAAGAGGGCGCCGCTTCGGCGGAGGGCGGCCCACAGAAGGAGCGCGGCCGCGACCATGTTCCCGAAGACGAAGCCGCCGATCAGCCCGCCCGCGCCCGCCTGGATCGGCGGCAGTCCCGCCCCGATGCGCGCCGTGACCATGGCCCCCGCCTGCGCGGCCTGCGCCGCCGAGATGGGACGGAAGCGTTTCGTTCGGGTGAGCCAGAGCTCGGACAGCCGGGCCGCGCGCGTGATGAGCAGCGCCGGCGGGAGGAGCCAGAGCCAGGGGGCCAGCGCCGGCGCGCCGAGGAAGCCCGCGAAGGCCTCGCGCCAGGGGAGCAGAAGGCCCGTGAGCGCCACGAAGCCGGCGACGAGCACCGCCGCGCGGCCGAGCACCGACGCCGCCTCACGGTCGGATTCGGGCAGCATCAGCGCGTCTTCATACCGGAGGGAAGAGATCGGGATGAGCACGCCGAGGAGCGCCACGAAGACGTCCGCCAGCCCGAACGCCCCGGGGGTGTACAGGCGCGTGAGGACGGGTTTGGCGAGGTAGGCGAGGAGGAGCGCCGTCGCAGCGCCGGAGAGGAGCGTGAGCACCGAGGCGCGGAAGCCGCCGGGCGCGATCAGACGTTTGTGCCACGCAAGGGGACCCTTCGTCATGCGTTGTCAGCCTCCGGTCGGGGGGACACGGTACACGGTCCATGCATCGTTGCGGTAGACGGCGCGAAACCCCGCGCGCGAGGGGAGCGGGGCGTGCCGGACGACGTACCCGAAGCCGTAGCGTTCGGAGAGGCGGCGGAGGTCCTCCGCGCTCAGCGCCTCATACGCCGCGTCGAGGGCGGGAAGAAGCGACGCCCCGCCGCGCTCGGGAGACGGCGCCGGCGCGAGGTCGGTCAGCCGTCGGTGCCACTCGTACATATAGCGGTCCTGAAAAGGAAAGGCTTTGAAATTAACCACGATGGCACGCTGGGCCTGGCTCCGGAAGCCGGAGAACGAAGGCGGCACGGCAAAGATCGCGTCCGTCGGCGTCTGCGTGCGCACCCACCGTTCCAGCCGCTCGACGGGGGCGCCCTGCCGCGCCAGCGGGTAAATGCGCTCCGTCACGAAGTCTTTCCCCGTAATCAAACCGACAAAGACGACGGTCCATCCGGCCAGCATCAGCAGCGCGGGCCACGGTTTCATCATCGTCCGGCGCAGCCGCTGCCACGGACGGTTGGGCAGCCACAACGAGACGGCTCCCGAGGCGACGATGACAAAGAGCACCTTCGCCATCACGGTCAACTTGAAGAGCTGAAGTTTGGTGATGAAAAGCGTGGGGCGGACTTCGGTGAAGACGTATCCGACGCCGCACAGCACGGCAATCATCAAAAGCGTGCCCACGAGCAGGCGCAGGTGTGCGAGCTTTTTGCGGACGGCAGGGAAGGCGAGAGCGAACAGGGCGACGGCCGCGAGCGCACCGAACCGGATCGCGGCATGGGTGGGGAAGGCGTCCGGGAGATAGTGGTGCGGGGCGCGGAAGGCGGCGAGGATGTAGAAGAGCGAGGGCGCGTCGTCCGGAGGTGGGACGGTTCCGGTGAATTGCTGGTAGAGGAGCGGAAGCAAGACGGGGGCGGCGAAGACGACGAAAAGCCCTCCGAAGAGCGCCGTTCTCCGAACCATCGTTTCGCGGTTCTCCGGCTCAAGGCTCTGGAGGAGGAAGACCAGCCCGAAAAGGCCCGCCAGCTGAAGCGCGACGAGGGGTTGCATCCAGGCGGCGAGGCCGAGCAGCGCGGCAGCCCGCACCGGGCGGGCGTGCATCAAGGCGTAGACGCCCCATAGCCCGAGCCCCCAGCCCGGCATGCTGGGCACGAGCATCCGGTGCGCGAGGTCGTTCCCCCCGAGCGTCCACTGCGGCGTCAGCACCAGCGCGACGATCACCGCCAGCGCGGCGGCCAGCCGGTCGCGTGTGAAGGCGTGGGCCAGCGCATAAACCGCCGAGGTCAGGAGCAGCCACGCCGCCGTATAGAGCAGCAACACCGCCATCCACACCGGAACCATCGACGCCAGCCCCTCCAGCAACCCGACAAAATACGTTCGCACGTGAAAGCCCGACGCCTGCGTCTGTACGAACCAGTCGTGCTCGAAGAGACCGGGATGGAGCCGCCTGAGCAGGTCCGGCAGAAACTCGTCCTGATCGCTCTGGCCGAAGTCATAGCCGAAGCGAAGAAAGTAGAGGAGCGACGCCGCCAACGTGGCGAAGAGCGGCTCGGCATAAGAACGGGGCGTGTCGGAACGCATGGCGGCACCTGCCGGCGAGGATCGGCGCGTCTCCTTTCGCCTCTCGGGGGAGTCGCCTTTCGGGCGGAGAGGCGCAGAGGGCCGGTAACCGGGCACGGGTTCGAGGACAACTTCTTTTTCCTTCGAACGACCGGCCTCGCGCTTAAACTCGTTTCAATGAATAAAGCACGCGCAGCGCCCTGGGGCGGATCTTCTCCAGGCGAAAATACGGGGTGAGCCTGGGGCTGAAGCGACGTTTGAATTCGGCAATAGACGGGGTGTTCGCGCCCACGAAGTCGAACGTCGTGAGGCCGTCGGCATGGAGGCGGGGCAGCATCTCGCCGAGGAGGACGGTCATGGCGGGGCCGGGCCGGCTGCCGGCGACCCAGTAATGCGCGGTGTGTCCGTCGTGGAGTGTGGCGACGGCCGCTTCGGGTGAGGCGCCGCCGGTGGGTGTGGCCGTGAAGATACGAACCAGCTTCTCTTCGCGCATCCGCTCGATGAAACGAACGAGTTTGCCGGGCGGCAGGGGGAGGGCGCGCCCCTGCTCCGCATACCGTTCGGCAAGGAGTTCGACCACGGCGCTCGCTCCGGGCGCATCGGCCAGCACGCGGTAACGCCCCCGCGCTTTCCGAAAAGTGCGCCGCGCCCCGCCCGACCATCGGGCCGTGAGCGTCGGCTCTTCGGCGAGCGCGAGGCGGTAGGTGTACAACGGGGCCGCGCTCCATCCGCGCCACTGGGCCGGGCGCACGTCCGGCAGCGTCGGGGGAAGGTGCAGGCGCGCGACGTCGAGGCGGGCCTCCAGCGCGCCGAGAATCGCCTCGAAGGCGGAGTTTCGGGCGTGAATCGCGGCTTCGCCCGGCGAGGCGCGGAAAAGCAGAGGCGTGAAGGCGGTGAACGGCGGCACGACGCCTTCGTGGAACGGCCCGCGTTTCCGTCGGAAGATGAGCGCGCCTGCCTCGTCCCGTCCGGCGTCTTCGACGAAGACGACCTCGCACGGCAGCCCCGAGGCGTCGGCGGCGGCGCGGGCGTACGAAAGCGCCGCGAAGGCGCATCGCTGGGGCGAGACCGCCCGGAGCGCCTCCCATCGCTCCTGTGCCTCGGGCGCTTCGAGCGGGTATATGTGCGTCTGCCGGGTCATCGCGCGGGAAGCGGGCGGGACGAGGGACGCCGCGAGCCGGATGCGCGCAGCCGCCTCAAAGGATGTACTGGCTCAGGTCCCGGTTCTCCACCACCGCGCTGAGCTTGGCATGGACCATCTCGCGGTCGGCGACGACCTTCCCGCCGCTCAGGTTGTCCGGAACGTCGAAGAGGATGTCTTCGAGCAGGGTCGTGACGATGGTGTGCAACCGCCTCGCCCCGATGTTCTCCACCTGCTCGTTCACCTCCGCCGCGATGCGCGCGATCTCTTTCACCGCCTCGTCCGTAAACTCGATCTCGACCCCTTCGGAGGCCAGAAGGGCCCGGTATTGCTTGAGGAGCGCGTTTTTGGGCTGGGTCAGGATTTTGTAGAAATCCTCTTCGTTCAGGCTCTTGAGCTCGACGCGGATCGGGAAGCGGCCCTGCATCTCGGGGATGAGGTCGCTCGGTTTGGCCACGTGGAACGCGCCGCTGGCGATGAAGAGGATGTGGTCCGTCTTGACCATGCCGTACTTCGTCATCACGCCCGAGCCTTCGACGATGGGCAGGAGGTCCCGCTGCACGCCCTCGCGGGAAACGTCCGTTCCTCCGCGCGACCCGGCCGAGCGCACGGCCACCTTGTCGATCTCGTCGATGAAGACGATGCCCGACTGCTGCACGCGTTCGAGGGCCTCTTTCGTGACCTTGTCCATGTCGATGAGCTTCTGCGCCTCTTCCTGCGCAAGCACCTTGCGGGCTTCCTCGATCTTCATGCGCCGCTTTTTGCGCTTCTTCCCGCCGCCGAGGTTGCCGAAGAGGTCCTGCAGGTTGACGCCCATCTCCTCCATCCCCATCGGTCCGAAGACCTGAAGCATCGGCGTCTGTTCGGACGCGACCTCCACTTCCACTTCGCGCCCGTCGAGCTCGCCCCGTTTGAGCATGTCGCGGAACTTGCGCCGGGTGCGCTCGCGCATCTCGGCCTCGGTCGCGTCTTCGACGTCGTCGTTCGTCTCGGGCGAGGGACGCATCAGGAAGCCGGGGCCGGGCACGAAGTCGGCGGTCGGCATCTTGACGGGCGGGATGAGCAGGTCGAGGATGCGTTCTTCGGCCAGCTCGCGGGCGCGTTCCTGCACGGCGTCGGTGTGCTCGTCGCGCACCATGCTGATCGCGATGTCGGTCAGGTCGCGGATCATGCTGTCCACGTCCCGGCCCACGTAGCCGACCTCGGTGAATTTGGTGGCTTCCACCTTGATGAAGGGCGCGCCGGCCAGCCGCGCGAGCCGCCGCGCGATCTCCGTTTTGCCCACGCCCGTCGGGCCGATCATGATGATGTTGTTCGGCATGATCTCGTCCCGCATGTCGGCGGGGGCGTTCAGCCGTCTCCATCGGTTGCGCAGCGCGATGGCGACGCTCTTTTTCGCCTCGCCCTGCCCGATGATGTATTTATCCAGTTCGGCGACGATTTGCCGGGGAGTCAGTTCTTGCATATCGATGGTTATGATCCGGAAGAGGGGACGCCGTCGTTCTCAGCGAGAACGTTCCGATGCGATAACGCCCTAACGCCGCAAGGCCCCATATGCTCCGAAGGAGACCGGTTCAGGAGTTTCAGGCACGGGACCCGGAAAAGCAAAACGCGACGTCACGGCAAACCGATCGATCGCGTTTTGAGGGGAAAGGTCCGGGCAGAGATCAGTCGGTGTCGATCTCGCGGGCTTCCGACTCCGGATAGTCGATGTCGTCGGGAGCTTCGGGAGCGACGTACCCGCTTTCTTCGCTGTATACGGGGTCCTCGTAATCGTCGTAATAATACGGATCCTGAGGCTCGTCTTCGGGGAAGACGTCCGGTTCGGCGGCTTTCTGTTCGTAAAAGTCCTGCCGGATCAACTGCACGTCCGGGTGTTCGGTATCGACGAGGAGAACCGTGTAATCATACGGGAAGCCCCGGCGCTTCTCGAGCCAGACGGCTCCCGCGTCTTCGAGGTCGTTGATGATCGACTTCGGATCGTGCTCTTCGTCGCCGAGCAGTTCGGAGAGTTTGCGGAGGAGGGGGGTCAGGTACACCTCCTCATACTGCCCGAAGTGCTCTTCGATGATCTCGAGCGTCTGCCGCGCTGCGTCGTTGGTGACGGTCTGGTACGTGATGTTCTCGCGGGGTTCGCGGGGCGCGGCGCCGTTGCGCACGGCGCTCTGGACCTTGTCGCCGAGCAGGAGCTTGCGCGAGGGCTCGCTGAAGAGGTTGTACGCGTCGACGAAGACCTCTTCGCCCATGAAAGAGAGCGCGTCGGTGGACCGATGTGCCTCCAGCGTGACGAGCAGGACCGTCCGGCCATAACGCTTGAGTTGCTGCAACAACGGGAGGTAGGCCCGCCCGCCGGTGACGATGGCAAACGTGGTGATGTCGTCCCGCTGATGGAGCACGTCCATCGTCTCGGCGCAGAGCTGGATCTCCGCCGCGTTGGCCTGCACCGAGGTGGGTGCGAAGCGCGGATCGACGTCCTGAAGGGCGAGGGTGCGCTGGATGAACGAACCGTTGCTGAGGCTGCTGAAGTCCGCGTAGGCCGCCGTCAGGTTGGTTGGCGTGCGCAATTCTTCGAGCAAATAACGCCGGAGTTCGTCGATGACTTCCACGATGAGGTCATCGGGATGGGAGCGATTGTCGAGACGCTCGCTCAGGCTAGCGTAAAGGTCTTCATAATCGACGAAAACGGCCGCCCGGCGATTCTGATGGCGGGGCTGGTGGTTGGAGTATTTTGAGTATCGCATTGGAATTTATGATTCAGGTGATAAGAAAGAGACCGTCAGGCTGATGCGATTGATGACGCTCGCGGGTCGGGGACGCCGAAGAGAATCGTGGATGGCGATTCTGCAAGGGCGGAATGCATGCCGGCACAACGAGCGGAGACCGTCGGGTCTGTCAGTCATGGGGGGATTTCATGGGGTGAGGCGTCCGGATAAGTCTTATCCGGCGCTTTTCCTGGCTTCGAGTTCAAGGATCGTGGTGTGGTGGTTGGTATAGATACAGATGTCGGCGGCAATGTGGAGGGCGTCCTCCACGACGGTGCGGGCGCTCAGGTGGTCGGCGTGCCGGAGCATGGCGCGCGCAGCGGCCAGGGCATAAGCCCCACCCGAGCCGATGGCAAGGATGTTGTCGTCCGGCTCGATGACGTCCCCCGTGCCGCTGATCAGGAGCATCCGGTCCGCCGAGGCGACGGCCAGGAGCGCTTCCAGACGACGGAGGTAGCGATCCGTGCGCCAGTCCTTGGCCAGCTCCACCGCCGCCCGCGTGACGTTGCCGCCGTACTGCTGAAGCTTCTCTTCGAAACGTTCGAACAGCGTGAACGCATCCGCCGTCGCACCGGCAAAGCCCGCGAGAATCTCGCCCCCGTACAGGGAACGGACTTTCTGCGCCTTGTGCTTCATGATGGTGTTCCCCATCGTCGCCTGACCGTCGGAGCCGAGGGCCACTTTGCCGTTGAGCGTGACGCCTACAACCGTAGTGCTTCGCATGGTGGGACGCGGAGAAGGAGCCATCGAGGCGGCGATGGACGAACGTACAGGGAGTGACGGATTGGAAGCAGACACGTCAAAAATAAATCTGTTGTGAAATTACTTGTTGTTACAAATAAATCCCGGCGTCTTCGACGGATGCCGCAAATTTTTCGGTGAAAGGGCTTTCACAAGCAAGTGGGAGAAAGCAATCATGGCCCCGCTCTTTGAGAAAGTCCCCGTTAAACGCAGCAAACCGGCCCTTGTTTGCCGGGCGTCATCGCGGATGGGCCAGCAGGCGCACCACGGCGTCCTGGGCCTCTCTAACCTCAGACGTTTTAACCGTGTAATGGTTACTCATGAGCACGAACGCATAGGGCGTCCCGTCCGCGCCGGCGACGTACCCGCTGAGCGTGCTCGCGTTCGAAACGGTGCCGGTTTTGGCGCGCACCTTCCCGCGCATGAAATCGTCCCGGTAGCGGTATTCCAGCGTTCCGTCCACCCCGCTGACCGGCAACGAAGCGAGGAAGGCCTCGCGTGTAGCCGGGTCGGGATGACGCCACATGTACGTGAGCACCGCGCCCGTCATTTCGGCGGTGACGAGGTTCATCCGGGAGAGCCCGGAGCCGTCGACGAGCTGGATGCGGCTGGTGTCGACGCCGGCGCGGGCAAACGTCTCCATCGCCACGGCGAGGCCCCGCTCGGCGGAACCGGGCGGGTAGTCCTCGGGAGCATGCGTTTGCGGATCGAGGGGACGCTCGGCGGCCAGCGTCTTCAGCAACTGCTCGGCGTACAGGTTGTGGCTCTTTTTGTTGAGCACCTCGACGATCTCGGACAGCGGCGGCGAGGTGTGCACGGCGATGCGGCGAAGCGCGCCGCCGTCGTAGTCCGGTTTGATCGGCGCGTCGTCCACGTCCACGGGACGGCCCTCGACGGGGATGCCCGCGCGCAACAGCGTCTCGCGCAGCACGTGGACGAAGTACCGCGTCGGGTTGGCGATCGTAAGGGATTCTTCGTCGAGCTGTCCGGCGGGGACGCGGCTCGAAAGCTCGAGGACGTTGGTTCCGCGGGCGCGCGCATATCCTTCCTCGAGCGAGGAGTCGGCGGGGATCGTGAGCGTCCGGTTGATCACGCGCACGTAGTCGGTGCCGCCGGGCTCCCACGAGACGCGGCCGGGCGCGCCGGGGGTCTGCGCCGCCTCGATGGTCACGTCCACGCAGTTGTCGTTGAACGAGAGGCCGCTGATCTCGGCGCTGTACCAGTACGGCTCGTCGTCCCAGCTCCAGCCGTAGCCCAGCGGCTGATCGTCGAAGACGTCGTCGTCTCCGATCAGGTCGCCCCGGACGTACGTGATGCCGGCGGCGCGGAGCGAGTCGGCCCAGGCGCGGAAGACCTCCGTGAGGTCGCCGTCGTTGAAGCGGCCCCCGATGACCGGATCGCCGGAGCCGCGCACGATGAGGTTGCCTTCGAGCACGCCGTCGACGACCGGTCCGTCGGCATAGACAACCGTGTGATACCGAAAGTCGGGGCCGAGTTGATCGAGCGCCGCGGCGGTGGTGTAGAGTTTCGTGTTCGAGGCCGGGATGAAGCTCCGCGCGGCATTGCGCTCGTACACGACCTCGCCCGTGTCCAGGTTCATGATCCACGCCGCCCACCAGGCGTTGGCGAAAGCCTCATCGTCGAGGATCTGTTCGATGGCGTCGCTCAGCGGCGGCTGCATCGGCTGTGCCGCAAGCGGGCGAAGCGCCGAAAACACGAGGCACAGCCCTGTCAGGGCGAGGCAGAGCCGCGCGCCGCAAAGAAGTCTTGATGTCGAGCGGGAACGCATGATGAGAGGGAGGCCGCGCGGAGAAGGATGTCCGAATAAAAGGAGACGCGGCTCAAAAAGAAAGCAAGGGGGGAGGAATCATACGAAATAGTGAACGCAAAGGTATGGAAGCGCGCTTTCCTCGGCTATGGGAAATATTCCTTTTCGGGAACGTCGGGGACGGAAGCGCGGGCGAGGTCTCCGAGCCGGGGGGCCGACGCCGTTATTCGCCGGTGAGGATGCGGGCGGGGTCGGGCCGGTGGAGGACGACGAAGGCGTACACGGCGTCGCGGAGGCGGGCGTGGGGGGCGACGGAGACGAGCAACTCGTTGCGGCCCGGTCGCAGGGCCACCGAGTCCACCACGCCGATGGGATAGCCGGGCATGAACGTATCGCTGTATCCGCTGGTGACCACGGGCAGGCCCGCGTGCACCGGCTCGGTCTTGACGACGAAATCCATGACGAGCCGGTCGGGGTCCTTGCCGTCCCACCGAACGACGCCGTCCACTTCGAGGGGCTGGATGCGGGCGGGGACGCGGAAGTTGGTGTGGAGGTACGTCATCACCTCGGCGTGATGCGCGCCGACCAGGCTCACCTTGCCGATGATGCCGCGCGGGTCGATCACGGCCATGCCGGGCGCGAGGCCGTCTTCCGAGCCCGCGTCGATGAGGAGACGCCGGTGCTGGGAGTCTTTGGAGAGGATGCGTACGGCGCGGACGGGGAGGTCGAGCGAGTCGCGCAGGCCCAGGAGCCGGAGCAGGCGCTCGTTCTCGATGCGGGCTTCACGGGAGCGGGCCACCTCGCTCGAGAGCCGGATGTTCTCGACGCGCAGACGGTCGTTCTCGTCGAGCGCCCGGATGAAGCCGCCGGCCCACGCAAAAAGGCCCTCGACCCGCGCCGTGAGTTCGAGCGCCTCGGCCCGGAGCCCCCGCACCATCGGCTCGTTCTTGGCGAGCATCGTGACGACGGAGACGCCGAGCAGGCTCAGGAGGATGGCCCAGTCACGGAAGCGTTCCCAGTGGGCGGGATTCATAGAAGAAACAGAGCCGTGTCGGAAAGATCGTTCGGAGGCGGCGGAGCGTTCTCGGACGGGCCGTCGTCAGGAGAGCACCTTCTCGTAGTTCGCGATGTCGTCGAGCACGATGCCGGTGCCCCGGGCGACGGCCGTCAGCGGGTCCTCGGCGACGTAGACGGGCAGGTCCACGCGGCCTTTGATGAGCGTGTCGAGCCCCTTGAGCAGGCCGCCGCCGCCGGTGAGCATGATGCCGCGTTCGAGGATGTCGGAGCCGAGTTCGGGGGGCGTGCGCTCCAGGCATCGGATGACCGCCGCGGCAATCTGCGAGACCCCCTCCCGGAGCGCTTCCCGCACGTCTTCGGAAGAGATCTTGCGCACCTTCGGGATGCCGCTGACGAGGTCCCGGCCCTTCACGGAGACCTCCAGTTCGGGGTTCAGTTCCACGGCGCTGCCCACCTCGCACTTGATGCGCTCGGCGGTGCGCTGCCCGATGAGCAGGTTGTGGTTGCGCTTGAAGTAGCGCACGATGGCGTTGTCGAGTTCGTTGCCGCCGACGCGGATGGACTCGTCGATGACGATGCCGGAGAGGGCGATGACGGCGATCTCGGTGGTGCCTCCGCCGATATCGACGATCATGTTGCCCACGGGTTCGGCCACGTCCAACCCGATGCCGATCGCAGCGGCCATCGGCTCGTCGATGAGATAGACCTGCCGGGCGCCCGCGTGTTCGGCCGAGTCCCGAACGGCCCGTTTCTCGACCTCCGTGATGCCGCTCGGCACGCAGACCACCATGCGGCGGATGGCGGTGATCCAGTTCGTCTGCACCTTCCGGATGAGTTGCCGGATGAGTTGCTCGGCCACCTCGAAGTCTGCGATCACGCCGTCTTTGAGCGGAAGGATCGTCTCGATCTCGCGGTGGGTGCGCTCGTGCATCTGCTGGGCCTCTTGTCCCACGGCGATCACCTTGCGCGTGCTTCGGTGCACCGCCACGATGCTCGGCTCGTTGAGGACGATTCCTCGGCCCTTGATATAGATCAGCGTGTTCGCCGTGCCCAGGTCGATGGCAACGTCGGTTGCAAAGTTGAAGAAGCCCATTAAAGATCCTTGGAATACTGCCGGCCCTCCGTTCGGGCGAGGGCCTGTCTGCGTCTATGGGGGGAAGGAGGCTCGGGCTCCGAAGTCGCGGGGGGCGAAGCCGGGGCCGGGAGTCTCATGTCGGCGAAGTCCGTATATGAGACAAGGGGCGGAAAAGTTCATCCGGCGACGATCCGCGCGAAGGTCGCTCCTCGAAACGGCCCGATCCGCCGGAATATACTGCATTATCGTCCGGATGCTAGTGCCTGAAATGGCGTTTTCCGGTGAATACCATCGCGATACCGTGTTCGTTCGCAGCCCGGATCACTTCTTCGTCCCGGATGGAGCCGCCGGGCTGAATGGCGGCCCGTGCGCCGCTCTCGGCGGCGGCGAGCAGGCCGTCGGCAAAGGGGAAGAACGCGTCGGAGGCGATCACGGAGCCGGTGAAGTCGAGGCCGGACTTGCGGCCCTTCATCACGGCAAGCTCCGAGGCGTCGATGCGGCTCATCTGTCCGGCGCCGATGCCGAGCGTGGCCCCGTCCTTCGCATACACGATGGCGTTGCTCTTGACGTGTTTCACCACGCGCCACGCGAAGTCGAGGTCGCGCCATTCGGCTTCCGTCGGTGCGCGTTCGGTCACCACGCGGTAGTGCGCCCGCTGTTCACGCATCGGGGCGAGCACGGGGTCGCGCTCCTGCGCAAGCATCCCGCCGAGGACGGAGCGAAGGTCGAACGCGGCGTCCTCCCGCGCCGGCGCGAGGGGCCGGATGAGCCGGCGGTTCTTTTTCTTCCGAAGAAAATCGAGCACGCCTTCCTCGAACCCGGGCGCGATGATGATCTCGGTAAAGATGGCGTTGACGGCTTCGGCGGTGGCGCGGTCGAGGGGGCGGTTGACCACCACGATGCCGCCGAAGGGAGATTGCCGGTCGGTGGCGAAGGCGCGCCCGTACGCCGCTTCGAGCGTCTCCGCCGTGGCCACTCCGCACGGGTTGGTGTGCTTGAGGATGGCGCACGTCGGCGCTTCGTCGCGGAACTCGTCGATCAGGAGCAGGGCGGCGCTCAGGTCGAGGAGGTTGTTGAACGAAAGGGCCTTGCCGTGCAGTTGTTCGAAGAAGCGGCCGGGCTCTCCGTAGAGCGCCGCCGCCTGATGCGGGTTCTCGCCGTAGCGGAGCGTCTGCGCGCGCGGCAGCGAGACGGAAAGGGTCTCGGGCATCGTGGCCGGCTCGCCCGCCGGGCTCGTCCGCGCGAAGTATTCGGCGACGGCGCGGTCGTAGGCCGCCGTATGGGCGAAGGCCTGGTGCGCGAGGGCGCGCCGCGTCGCCAGCGAAAGCGCGCCGCCGGAGGCTTCCATCTCGGCGGCTACGGCGTCGTACTCCTCGGGCGAGGTGACCGCTCCGACGAAGAAGAAGTTCTTCGCCGCCGCGCGGATCATCGTCGGACCGCCGATGTCGATGTGCTCGACGGCCTCGGCGTCGGTCACGTCCGGGCGCGCCACCGCCTCCGCGAAGGGGTAGAGGTTGACCACGACGAGGTCGATGGGTTCGATGCCGTGCGCGTCGAGCTCGCGGAGGTCCGCAGGGTCGGTGCGCCGGGCGAGCAGCCCGCCGTGCACCGCCGGATGGAGCGTCTTTACCCGCCCGTCGAGGATCTCGGGAGCGCCCGTGAACTCGGAGACGTCTCGCACGGGCAGGCCTGCGCCCCGGAGCGCCCGCGCCGTGCCGCCGGTGGAGACGAGCTCGACGCCGAGCGCGTGGAGACGGCGGGCGAAAGCTTCGAGGCCGCGCTTGTCGAAAACGGACAGCAGCGCCCGCCGAACACGATAGCGGTCCTCGGGCGCGGGAAGGTCTTTTACGTGAATCATGAGCTTGGATGGGGAGCGGATCGTCGGACGGGAAAGGAGCGCCCCGCTCCGGACCCGAAAGAGGCCGTCCGGGAGCGCCGTTCGCGCCGGAAACTTAGCGCACCCCCGGATGGCGAACCCCTAAATTTTGTGCAAAATCACAGGGGGATGGATGATTATTCCGCGAAGAGAAGGTCGATCTCTCGCGTCTCCGTATTCGCCGCCGCCACCAGCACACGCACCGGGTCGCCGAGGCGGAAGGTCCGGCCCGTCGACATGCCGACGAGGACGTAGTTCCGCTCGTCGTACTCGTAAAAATCGCCCTCCATTTCGCGGACGTGGACCATGCCCTCGACGAGGATGTCGTTGAGTTCGACGAACACGCCGAACCGGGTGACGCCGCTGATGACGCCCGTGAACGTCTCGCCGACGTGCTCGGCGACGAACTCGACCTGCTTGAGTTTGACGGACTCGCGCTCGGCCTTGACGGCGGCGCGCTCGCGCTCGGAGGCATGGTCGCAGCGGGCCTGCAGCTCGTCCACGTCCGGGTTCGTGCCGCCCGTCGCATAGCGCTTGAGCAGCCGGTGCACCATCAGGTCCGGATACCGGCGAATGGGGCTGGTGAAGTGGGTGTAAAACGGGAACGCGAGGCCGAAGTGGCCGATATTCTCGGTGCTGTATATGGCCTTGGCCATTGCTCGAAGCGCCGCTTCCTCGATGACCGGCTCTTCGGGCGCCCCCTTGACGGCCTGCAGGAGCGCGTTGAGCTGTTTCGAACTGACGCGCCCGTCCTTGACGCGAAGCTGATAGCCGAAGGCGCTCACGTACTGCGAAAGCTGTGTGATCCGCTCGGCGTCGGGCTGGTCGTGGATGCGATAGACGAACGGACGGGGCTTCTTCCGCCGGCCGATGTGTTCGGCCACCGTCCGGTTGGCCAGGAGCATCAACTCTTCGATGAGCCGGTTCGCCTGCTTGCGCTCTTTCCGCACGATGTCGACCGGATGCCCTTTCTCGTCGAGGATGATGCGGACCTCGGGGAGGTCGAAGTCGACCGCGCCGTCGAGCATGCGCTTCTGCGTGAGCGTGCGGGCGAGGCGGTTGGCCCGGAGCACGTCCCCGGCGAACGGGTGCTCCGCGTCCTTGCCCTCGATGACGGCCTGTGCGCCCTCGTAGGTAAACCTTTGTTTGGACTGGATGACGGTCTCTTTGATCTGGTAGCGGGACACCTTCCCTTTGGGCGTCACTTCCATGATGCACGAGAACGCGAGCTTGTCTTCGTGCGGGCGGAGCGAGCACACCTTGTTCGAGAGCTTTTCCGGGAGCATGGGGATGACCCGGTCGACGAGGTAGACGCTCGTCGAGCGCAGGATAGCCTCTTCGTCGATGGGGCCGCCGGGGCGCACGTAGTGGCTCACGTCGGCGATGTGCACGCCCACCTCGTAGTTGCCGTTGGCGAGTTCTTCGACGTGTACGGCGTCGTCGAAGTCCTTGGCGTCCTCCGGGTCGATGGTGAAGATGCGTTTGTCTCGGAGGTCGAGCCGCCGGGCAATCTCCTTTCGGGGGAGGGCCTCCGGTATCTTCTCCGCCGCTTTGAGGGCTTCTTCCGGGAAGCCCGAGCGAACGTCGAAGCTCAGGGCAAGGGCCAAAACCCGCACGCGCGGGTCGTCGGCCTTGCCGATCACTTCGAGGACGCGCCCCTCCGGATTGGCGTGCGGATCGTCGAAGAGGTCGATGGAGACGACCACCTTGTCGCCGTTCTTCGCGCCGTTGAACGCCTCGCGCGGCACGTAGATGTCGTGCGTCAGCCGAAGGTCGTCGGGTTTGACGAAGGCGAAGTGGCCATGCTTCTGAAACGTGCCGACGGTTTTCGTGCGTCTGCGCTCGAGGACCTCGAGCACTTCGGCTTCCCGTTTCTGGTCGCCCCGCTTGAGCGCGGCCAGACCGATGAGCACACGGTCGCCGTCGAGGGCGGTGCCCAGATTATTCGGGCGCACGAAATATTCCTCCTCATGCCCCTCCACTTTCACGAAGCCGAAGCCGCGCGGATGGACGCTCAGGACGCCTTCGAGCTTCTTGGGGCGGGGTTTGTACGTGTAGGTTTTCCCCCGTCCCCGCGCGACGATGCGCTGCTCGTCCATCTCGGCGAGGACGTTGCGGAAGAGGCGATAGGTCTTGTTGTCCTTGTATCCGAGTCGCTGAGCGATCTCTTTCGGTCGGAAGGCTTTATTGCCGTGGTTTTTCAGAAGACGCAGGATGTCGCGCCGGATCTGTTGACGGGTAAGGTCTTTCTGGTTCAAAACGGTAATCGGTAAGGTTGGGTTGGAAAACGGGGAAAGGCGCCTGGGGGCGGGAGGCTACGAGCCGGTTTCGCCGCCGGCGATTTTTTCTCCGGGCGGCGGGGGCTCTTTCTTCTTGTCCGGGATCAGCCATCCGAAGAGTTTCCGGAGGAGCTGGCCCCATGTGCTGAATTCGGTCTGATACGAGAGGCCCGCGCCGGTGGTGTTGGTCAGGGCCGCGTTCTCGGCGAGCACGTCGCCCTCGCGCCGGTAAAAGATTTCGACGGACACGTTCGGGTTCAGGCGCACCTCTACGACGAACTCGCCCTGGAGGCTCTGATTCTGCACGTTGTCGGCGCCGGAGCGGGAGCCCTGGTAGACGCCTTCGCCCCGGATGATGAGGCGCTCGTCGAGCAAGCGGAGCGCCACGCCGTACGTCACGTCGAGGTCCCGCGCGTTCTCGCCCTGGAGCCCGAAGCTGAAGTCCACGTTCGGCAGAGCCTCGTTGAGGAACCGGTTGAGCTGGCTGGAGACGAGCTGCGAGACGCTGTTGAAGGCGAGTTGCCCGCCCGCTCCGTTGCCGATGCTGCTCGTGGTGAGGCGGAAGGAGTTCGTCAGGAGGACGCTCGTGGCGTATTCGGTGGCGCGTTCGGGCTGGTTGAGCAGGGCCTCGATGCCCTGATAATCCCCGAGGCGCGACTGGTTCGTGCGGTCGATGGCGAGGCTGAGATTGACCACCGGCGCCGCCACACGCCCGGAGATCTGGAGCTTGACGATGAGCGGCAGGAGCGAGGGGTCGTTCTGGTTGCCGACCGCCGGAAGGCCCGCGCGGGAGGCGCGCGTGTGGTACGACGCCGGAATGTTCATGACGGCGTTGATGGGGTCGCCGTCCCACGTGAGCGAGCCGCCGGGTTCGATGCGGAACCGCCGCACGAAGACCTCGCCCGCCGTGAAGAGATAGTCCCCGCCGCTGACCTCGAAGGTCCCGAAGGTGAGGAGCTCTCCCGCTTTTCGCTGAATCTGGATGCGCCCGGACCCGACGGCGTTGATGACGTCGCCGAGGAGCGGGTCGATGACGAGGTGGACCGTCGAGCCGGGCGGGGCGAAGAGGTCGATGTCGAGGTCCATGCCTTCGAGGAACGGACGCTCGCCTTCGGGACGGTGCGCCAGCAGGTTGGACCGGCGGAGGCGGGGGCGCAGATCGGGGATGCGGCCGGTGGAGTCGGCGAAGATGATGAAACTCTCGTCGCTGCCCGTGGCGGTCTCGGCCACCGGGATGAAAAGCTCACTGTCGGGCGTCGTGACGGCGTCCGAAGAACGAAGCCGGGCGTGATACAGCGGTCCGGTGAGCGTGGCGTGTCCGCTGGCCCATATGTGCCCGTAAAACGGCAACTCGTCCGACGCGTCCACGTCGATGATCTGTACGGCGTCGAGCGCGGCGGCCAGGTCGAAAGAGAAGAACTTGTAGTCGTTGAAGAGGACGTCGCCGGTGAGGTCCATCGTCCCGCCGGTGGCATCGACGAAGCGCCCCCGGCGGATGCGGATGGCCTCGGCGTCGACCGCGACGTCGGCCTCGACGTTGAAGTGGAGGTTCACGTCGGGGACGTAAAAGTGGCCCTCGCGGATCATGAGGTCGGCGTCGAAGACGGGGTGCGCGAAAGCGCCGCCGATGGAACCACCGCCGGCGACGTAGCCCTCGACGTCGTCGAGCGCGCTGATGATCTTTTCGAAGAAGAAGAGGTCGGCGCGGGCGAGGTCGAGGTGAAGGTTCCACGCGCCGGGGTCGAGGACGCCGCCGTCCCGGGTGAAGCGCGGCAGCCGGAACAGCCCGCCGAGGTGGAGCCGGTTCTCCGTGACGATCGCCGGGATCGTGGTTCCGTAGACGAAGGTGGTGTCGGGGAAACGGGTCGGCGTGATGTCGAGGGCAAGCTCGACGTCCGGCCGGCCGGGCACGAAGCGGCTCGTCGCGTGGAGGTCGCCGAGGATGTGCTCGTCGAGCGTGAAGGCGTCGACGCTCACCTCGCCGGTCAGACGGGGCCGCCGGAGTCCGCCGCTGAGGGCGATCCGCCCGTTGAACAGCCCTCCAAAACGAGGGTTGCGTCCGAGGAAATCGGTCAGCTGTCGAAGCGCGAACGTCTCGGCTTCGACGAAGACGGTGTCGGCCGGGACGTCGGAAAGCGCGCCGTGCACTTCGATGCGCTGGGTCGTCTCCGGAGTCGGTCCCCGGCTTTCGATGCGCAGGCGCGGGGTGGCGACGGCATCGGAGAACACGAACACGGTGTCGGGCTGCGGGTTCGTCCACGTATAGTCTCCGGCGGCGAAGAAGAGGGTGTCGAGCGTGAGGCGGTTGCGGTCGGGGAGGAGGTCGAGCCGGGCGGCAAGGCGCACCGGGCCGATGCGACCGTTGGTCTGCGAGGAGAGCCGGAGCGCGGCGCTTCGCCGGTCATACCGGAAGCTGAGCCGGGCGTCGGGGAAGCGTTGTCCGAACGCGAGCGTGTCGGCGTGGGCGTCGAAACGGGTGTCGAGGGTTTGCGCGAGCGGCGCGTCGAGGTGGGCGTCGGTGTGGAAGTCGGCGGTGAGCGTGCGGGCGAAGAGCGTTCCGGCGCGGAGGCTGTCCCCGGAGAAAGACCCTTCGAGGTGCATCCGGTCGGCGTCGGCGGCAAGCGTGAGTCGCGCCTCGAGGTCGGTTTCGAGGGCGGGAAGGTTCGGGAAGAAGGCCGTGACGAGGTCGGAACGGTCGAGGCGGAGGTCGAGCGTGAGCGCAAGCGGGCCGTCGAGTCCGGCCTCGGCAAAGGCCCGTCGTGCCTCGGTGCGCCGGGCCGAGTCTCCGGCGGGGGGCGCAAAGGGGAGCGCGAAGCCTCCGTTCTCTCCGACGGCGCGGGTGTACGTCTTGTCCCATTCCCGGCGCGCAGTCTCGGCGAAGGCTTCGCTCCACAGGCGCGCGGCGGCAGCGACGGCTTCGAGCGGAGCGTCGCCTTCGAGGCGAAGCGTGCCCGCGTCGCCGGTGATTTCGAGACGGGGCGCCTCGGCAAAGCGCGGGGCCAGGCGCAGGCGCATCCGGTGCGGGTCGACCACACGGGAGCGCCCCCGGAGCCGCACCGTCGAGCGGTCAAAGGCGGCCTCCACCGAGGCGCGCAACTCCGGATCGGTCGTGCCCGCCCCGTCGAGGCGGAGGCGGGCGTTGAGCCTCGTGGCGAGCGAGTCGTTGCGGAGCACCGGGCCGAGGTCGAAGTCGCGGGCCGTCATCGTCAGGCGATAGACCGGCTCGTCCGACCGGGTGTCGAGGTCGAGGTCGGCAAGGAGCGCGCCGTCCGACTGTTCGAGGTAGGCGCGCGCGGAGAAGACCCGTCGCCGCGCGAGCAGGTCCAGGCGGAGCGAATCGAGCGGCCGCCCGGCGAAAGTGGCCTTTCGGAGCGCCACGCGCAGACGCCCGTCGAGGCTGTCGGCGGTCAGCCCCGACCCCTCCGCCGTGATGTGCCCGTTGAGGCGACTCGCGAGTGCGGGGTTTCGAAAGAGACGCCCCACGTCGAGCCCGTCCGTGTAGAGGTCGGCGGCATACCGAAGCATCCCCGCCGACGTTCGCTGCAACCCGACGGTGCCCACCACCTTCCCCGATTCGCTTTGAAGATCCACCGTCGCATCGACCCGCACCCGCTCCGGCGCGCCGGTCTCGTGAAGGTGCACGACGCCCTCGGTGTACAACTCGGCGATCAGGCTGTCGAGCCGGATCGCGTGGAACGCGTTCATGCCCGGCACGACGGCGCGCAGATCGCTCGTGCGGAGCACGTTTTGCCGGAAAGACACCTCGAAGTCGAGCGAGTCCGGAAAGCCGAAGACGGTTCCTTCCCCGACGATGCGGGTCACGCCGCGTTCGAGCGAGAGCTTCTCGACGACCATCGCGTCGAGTGCGCCGGCCGCCCGGGCCTCCACGCGCACGGCGTCGGCGAGGGGGAGGCGGGGAAAGAGGCTCCGGAGCGTGTCGAAGTCGATGCGGCTCGGCGCGAGGTTCAGCAAAGCTTCGGCCTCGTGGAAGAGGCCGCTTCGAAAGGCTGCCAGGTTTTCGAACGCGCCGGAGAGGTCGATTTCCGTGCCGCCCGCCCGGAGCGCGAATTGCGGAATGGAGAGGCGTTCCCCTTCCCACACGAACTGCCCGAACAATTGCTTCACCGCAAACGAGGGAGAGGCCAGGCGGGCGGAGAAGGCGAGCAGGTCGATCTGCCTGAGGTCGCGCTGCCAGTCGATGACGGCCCGGAACGAGAGGTGTTCGATCTCGGCCTGCGTGTAATCGAAAACGTCCCCGCGCGCGACGACACCGGGGGGAGCGCCGGCGTTCTTCGTTCGGATGCGCCCGTCGATCACTTCGAGGTTGCCCGTGACGAAGGTCCACGGCGTCGCGGGCTCTGACGAAGGCGCGTCGGCGTCGCCGGGCGCGGCGGATCGAAGCGCCGAGGCGAGGTTCCACCGTCCGTTCGCGTCCCGGTAGAGGTGCGCCGTCGGACGGATGAGCGTCACCCCGCTGAGCGCGAACTCGCGCCGCAGAAGATGCCGCCAGTGCGGATGCGCCACCACCGAGTCGACGGAGAGCACGAGCCGTCCGTCCGGGTCGTAGAGGCGGACGTCTCGGGCGAAGAGGGTGGAGACGAGGTTGCCCGTGAGCGCGCCGATGCGGAGCCGCCCCTCGTACGTCTCGGCGAAATGTCGTTCGAGCGCGCCGCGCAGTTGATCGCGCCCCACCTGCGTTCGGGTCAGTGCGAAAAAAGCGACGATGCCGATCATCAGGGTGTACAGGGCGATCTTGATCGTTCCCCGGGGAATATGTAGGAGCAGGCGAAACGGCAAGGATCGAGGGCGAGAGAAGCAGGAAAAGTAGGGGGACCCTCGGGACGAAACAGGCGCGTTGGCCCGGTGCGCGCGTCCCGGATGCGATCGGAGGGCTATCGGAAAAGGTTGAACGGGAAAAGCGTGCCCGTGTGCCGGTCGCAAAGCGCGTTCGGCGCGATTTCACCGCCTCTTCCGTAAAGGGGCGTGTGCGCGGTCCCCCGAGGGCGGGTCAACTTAGCGCCTTTCGCTCAGCTATCCAAGCCGCGGACGAAGGCCCACGCCTCGGCCGCCAGCTCGGGCGCGACGCGGTCCGTCACGAAGGCCTCTCCGATCTCGCGGAGCACGACGAAGCGGAGCGTCCCCGCTTCGATTTTTTTGTCGAGGCGCATCGGTTGCATGAGCGCCTCGACGGGGTAATCCGAGAGCCCGCCGGGAACGGGGATGCGGCGCACGAGGGCGTCGGCTTCGGCGAGCGGGAAGCCGGGATGGAGGCGGTGCGAGAGGAAGAGGGCCGCCCGCATGCCGAGGGCCACCGCCTCGCCGTGTGTGAACCGTCCATAGCCCGCCGCGCGCTCGATGGCATGGCCGAACGTGTGGCCGAAGTTGAGGATCGCGCGCCGCCCGTGCTCCCGCTCGTCCGCGCTCACCACCTCGGCCTTGATCCGCGCCGCGCGGTGCACCATCTCGCCGACCACATCGGGCGCGCCCGCGAGCACGTCCTCCCATCGCCGGTTCAGAAAAGCGAAGAGACCGGGGTCGGCGATGAGGGCATGCTTGACGACCTCGGCGAGGCCGCTCGTCCACTCGCGCGCGGGAAGCGTGCGAAGCGTGCGGAAGTCGGCGCAGACGAACACGGGCTGATGAAATGCGCCGATGAGGTTTTTGCCGAGGCGGTGGTTGATGCCGGTCTTGCCGCCGAGGGCGCTGTCCACCTGCGCGATGAGGGTCGTCGGGAGCTGGATGAAGGGCAGGCCGCGGAGCAGCGTGGCCGCCGCGAAGCCCGCGAGGTCGCCCACCACGCCGCCGCCGAGTGCGAGCACCGGCGTCTTCCGGTCGAGCCCCCACGCGAGGGCCGCGTCGTAGATCGCGTGAAGGTGCTCGGGCGACTTCGTGGCCTCGCCGGGAGGAAGCACGAGCACGCGGGGCTGCCAACCGGCCGACGTGAGGGCGGATTCGAGAGGCCGTCGGTACCGGGCGGCAACGTGCTCGTCCGTCACCACGAGGCACCGGCCCCGGCGCAACCCTGCCTCCGCCATCAACGCGGGCGTCGCTTCGAGCGGGCGGAACACGACGTCGTAGCCCCGCCCCGCTGCGAGGGCGATGCGGATCGAAGGGAAAGGTTCGTTCATCGAGGGCGAAGCGAATGATTCGGAACCGCAAAATTACGACGCACAGCCCCGGAAAAAGGCTTCATCCCGCGAAAGCTCGGCGAAAATGCGGCCGGGGGACGTCTCACGGCGTGACGATGAGCTTCGCCCGGTAGTCGTTCGTGTCGATGGACGCGCCGAAGGTGGGATACGGGTCGAGCTGGATGAGCTTGAACCGATAGCCCCGGTGGAAGATGAACGCGTTGTCGTCGAAAGGGGTCGGGACGAGGCCGGGGATGCTGAGCGCGAGTTGCGAGAGTTGTCCCTGTCCGTCGCTGATGCGGAGGACCACGCTCGCCTCTCCCGGCGTGACGCATTCAACGCCCGTGGGGCAACGGCTGTCTTCGAGCACGAGGACGAAGCGAATGCGGAGGTCGGATCCTTCGAGCGGGATCTCGTCGCCGAGGGCGAGCGAGAAGGCTTCCCCCGACCGCGCGACGTTCAGCTCGGCCATGTCTCCCGGCTCGACGAACTGCCGCCCGCAGCCCGCGAGGCTGAGGAACAGGACGAAGAGGATGATCGGAGAAGCTGAGGGGCGCATGGGCGGACGGAGCCGGTGTGGTGCGGGCAAGAAACGATGCTTCCGGGGGACGGCGCAAGGCAGAAACAGGGGCATTCGACTTCCCCCGTGCTCCCGCAGGAACCCCGGACGCGGCACGGAAACAACACGGGGTAGCGCGATAATATTTAAGCCGATTCATGCGCGCAGGCTCCCGTGAGCCTCAAAAAATCTCACGCGTTCGCGCGAAGGAACGGGCGCTTTCCCGAACGATCCGCCGCTTCTCGCCCGCCGATCGTATCTTTCCGCCCGACCCCTTCGCCGGCGCTCCGATGCATGCGCCCGCGCTCACCAACCCTCGACCGTCCGTATGAACGCCGCTCCCGACCCCGAACCGATCATCCGCTCACACGTCCTCTGGGCCATGGGGGCGGGCTTGATTCCGCTGCCGCTCCTCGATATCGCCGCCGTGACGGGTATTCAACTCGACCTGCTCAAGCAACTCGCCGCCGCATACGGGGTGGACTACTCGAAGGAGTCCGGCAAGGCGTTCGTCTCCGCGCTTTCCGGCGGGACGCTCGCCGCCGTCGGCGCGAGCATCTTCAAGGCGATCCCCGGCGTGGGCACGATCCTCGGCGGGCTTTCGATGTCGGCGCTCTCGGGCGCGTCCACGTACGCCGTCGGACAGGTGGCCGCGCGCCGGTTTGCCGCTTCGGGCACGCTTTTCGACGTCGACCTGGAGCAGGCAAAGGCGGCGTACCGGGAGGCGTTCAAACGGGGCGAGGCATACGTAGAGGACCTCACCGATGAGGCGACCGAAGCGAAGGACGTGTTCGAAAAACTCGAAAAGCTGGGCCGACTCCGGGACCAGGGCATTCTCACCGAGGAGGAGTTCGAGGCCAAGAAAAAAGAGCTGCTCGAACGGCTGTGACGAACGGCTCCGGCCTCACATGTCGCTCGTCATGATGAAGAGCGGATTGTGGTAGAATTTCTTGTATTTGGGCCGGAGCCGTTCGGTGTTGTAGTATTTCTCCACATCGACCACCTTCGCCGGGCCGTGGATGACGTCGATGGGGACGCTGTCGTAGTCGCCGTGGCGAATGCTGACGAGGCGGCCCGAAGTCTTTTCGAGGACGAGGTCGAGCGCGAGGTTGCCGAAGGCCATCGGCACGATGGAGTCGAGGGCGTCGGGGGCGCCGCTTCGGACGAGGTAGCCGAGGCGCTGGTTGATCACGTTGATGCGCCGGCCTTGGTTGAATCGGGGGGAACGCTCCTTGAGCAACGACGCCACCTTGTCGCCGATGCCGCCGAGTTTCTTGTGACCGAACTGATCGGTCTCGTGACTCTCGAAGGACATCTCGTCTTCGTTGGCGAGTTTCGCGCCCTCGGAGATGAGCACGACCGAATACCGGCTCGGGTGACGGTTCCGGTCGTAGACGAGCAGTTCGAGCAGGTGGTCGATGTCGAACGCATGCTCGGGGATGACGCACCGGTCGGCGGCGCCGGCCATGGTGGGCAGCAGAGCAGTGAAGCCCGCATACCTCCCGAAGACTTCGATGACGAGGAAGCGCTCGTGTGAACCCGCCGAGGTGCGCAGTTGGTGCGTCAACTCGATGGTGCGGGTGACGCACGTGCCGAAGCCGATGCAATAGTCGGTGCCCGGCACGTCGTTGTCCATCGTTTTCGGGATGGCGACGACCTTGACGCCTTGCCGGTGGAGGTGGAGGCCGTAGCTCAACGTGTCGTCGCCGCCGATGGGGATGAGGTAGTCGATGCCGAGGTATTCGATGTTTTCGAGCACCGAGGGCGTGACGTCGTTGATCTCATCGGTGTATCGATCGCGGAGGTGTTCGGGGACGGCGATGCGCGGGAGGTGGCTCGGGCGTGTGCGCGAAGTGTGCAGAAACGTGCCGCCCGTCCGACCGGCGCGGTCGACGATGTCCTCGGTGAGATCCTGTACGTTTGCGCTATTGTCGGCGTCCTTGTCGGGGATGAGGTCCACGAGCCCGGCCCACCCGCGTCGGATGCCGAGGACGCGATAGCCTTCACGGAGGGCGCGGATGGTGACCGCCCGGATGGCGGGGTTGAGCCCGGGCACGTCGCCGCCGCCCGTCAGGATGCCGATGGTGCCTTTGTATGCCATAGCTGGTTTGACCTCTCTCATTACCGGGGTGAACAAAGGAGCGATCCGTGCCCAAAACTTACGGACGATCCACACGAAAGAACAGGGGAAAGAAGCATCGCAAGG
>NZ_JBWOPL010000056.1:0-18067 GCF_056451265.1 Rhodocaloribacter sp.
TGGGAAGAGCCCATCACCACGACCGGCTCGAACCGCGTGTTCGTCTTCGAAGGCAATCCGAACGAAGATCAGTTCCTCCCGGACCAGCGCTTCAACGACATCTTCGAGGAGAACATCATCCCCGACGGTGTGTCCATTGACGTCCATTTCTCGGTGGACATGGCCCCGGCGCTCGCCAACGACGCGCAGCCGTTCGATCCGCTGATGGGCGACTCGGTGTTCATCGATCTGGGAGACCCGATCTGGCGCTTCACGCAGGGGCTCGATCAGGTCGACCGTCGCACGCTGCTCACCGATCCCGACGACGACGGCGTCTATACCGGCGTTCTGACCATCTTCGGGCCGACGTACAGCGGCATCCAGTATCAGTACACGTATGGGCAGAACGGAACGTTCTTCACCGAGCCGGGACAGGGGCTGGGCTCCGAGCCGGGCCGCCGTCGCACGCGCTTCATCGTGCCGAACGACGACGGCACCTGGCCGAGCGACTGGGTCTTCCCGGACGAGACCTTCGAGCCGGAGCAGACGCAGCTTCCGTTCGAGCCGAACCCGGCCATCGTGACGGGCATCGAGACCGTCGAAGGGGAGACGCCCACGCAGATACGCCTGGAGCAAAACTTCCCGAACCCGTTCAACCCGTCCACGACGTTCGAGTACAGCCTCGACCGGCGGCTGGACGTGAAGGTGCGGGTCTATGACGTGCTCGGCCGCGTGGTGGCCACGCTCGTCGACGGCGTGCAGCCGGCGGCAACCTACCGCGTCACGTTCGACGCCGGAAACCTTGCCAGCGGGCTTTACATCTACCGCCTCGAAACGCCGAACCAGGTCATCACCCGCCGCATGGTGTTGATCAAATAGGCCATCGTGCACGGGAGACGGACGCGACCGGGGCCGGCGGCATCCAAGCGGTGCGGTCGGCCCCGGATTGTGTTCGGCGAAGCCTCCGCGCGCGCTCCGTGCGGGATGTATGGGAGACGCGGGGGCATGGCGGCGTCCCTCCCGCGATGCTCCTTCCCGCGTGTCGCAGGGCGCTCCTCGCCCGGGGCCAATGCCCCACTCCCCCTCGTCTTTTTTGAGAGAAAACGTGCTTTCGAACCGAACGCCTCGAAAAAAACGGAACCTCCCCTTTGCAAGGAGAGGATTTCTAATGCTTTCGCGAACGCCGTGAGTCCCATGACGGCGAGCCGAAAGGCGAGCCCTTGACCCCAACATTTATGATGCCGCGCGCACCTTTTCGATGGTTCCTCTGGTTGCTTTTTCTGTGCTTCGCCGGTGAGGCGGGGGCGCAGACGCTCGACGTGACGTTCCGCTATCTCGAGAGCGAAGCCTCGGCGGTGCGGGCGTTCCTCCCCGGCTCGTTCAACGGGTGGGGGCAGCCCTATGCCCCCGGCACCGCCTCGTGCATCATGGCCGGGGACGAGTCGGAGATGACCTTCGAAGCCGACGGCGGGTACTGGCGGCACACCGTCGCGCTGAGCGTCGGGCAGACGGTGCAGTACAAGATTCAGGTGCATTTCAACAGCGCGGGGACGGAGTGCCAGTGGCTCACGGACCCGCTCAACCCGGTCTCGGTCGGCGCGAACAACGACTCGGAAATCACCGTCGCCGATCCGATGCTTTTTCAGCCCGCCGGCGAGCTTTCCGGGGACGGCTTCGTGAAGGCTTTCTCCGCCGGGCTCTTCGGCACGGAGACCTTCACCCAGATCACCTTCTCCGTCAACGGCGTCGAACGCACGGACGGGCTCGATTTTTACGACCCCGCGACGGGCGTCTTCCGCTTCCCGCTCGAGAGCGAGGTCCGCGCCGGGTCGCAGTTTTCGATCACCGCGCTTGACGCCGGCGGGCGGAGCGTCTCGGCGGAGATCGGCGAGCTCTTCGCTCCCATCGCGTGGGAGACGGCGGACTTCACGACGGTGCGCGAGTCGTTCCCCGTGCGCGCCTTCCTCACCCGCTTCGACGGCACGGTCGACCCCGCGCTGACCGAGGCTACGCTTTTCGTCAACGACGTCGCGCGCGGTCTCGTGAGCGTCGCCGACGGGGTGATGGAGACGGAAGTGGCGCTCGAGCTCGGCGAGAACGCCTTGCGGCTCGAAGCCGTCATCGAGGGGCAGCCGGTGGCCTCCGGGACGCTCGTGCTCACGCGGCGGCTCCACCCGCTCGAACGCATCTTCGCCGAGGCGAGCGTGACGGGCGCCGACCGCGCCTTCACCGTCACGCTGACGCCGACGGACCTCGCGCCGAACCTTTCGACCGTGTGGAGCTTCGACGAGGCGAACAGCACGACGGGCGTCGATGGCCTGACGATGGGCGACCTGACGGCCTCCGGCACGGCCGCCGGGCCGGGCGAGCTGTACTTCGACGTGACCCTCACCCGCGACGACGGCGAGGAGGATTTCCTCCGCGTGGCCGTCCTCATCGACGCCGACGGCGCCGCGCGCGCGATGCGGTACGAGGAGAACGCCGCCTGGGTCAAAAACGCCGTCGTCTATGAAATCTTTCCGCTCACCTTCGGCCCCGAAGGCTCCGGGACGGTCTCGAACCCCGGCCACAAATTCGACGACATCCGCGAGGAGCTCGACTACATCGCCGCGATGGGGTTCAACGCCATCTGGCTCATGCCCATCATGGACAATCAGTTCATGGATCAGCTTTCCGGCGGATACAACATCGTCGATTTCTTCAACGTCGATCCGAAGCTCGGCACGAACGACGACTTCCGCGCGCTCGTCGAGCGGGCGCACGAACTCGGCCTCAAGATCCTCCTCGACCTCACGCCGAACCACGTCTCGCCCGCGCATCCGTGGGTGGAGAGCCTCCGGGAGGGCGGCGTGTTCTCGGACTTCATTCAGACCACGCCGAGCAACCACGACCGGGGCCTCGACAACCGCGGGGCGAACCTGCCGGAGATCTGGCAGGTGGAGGGCGGCGTCAACCTTTATCGCAAATACGACGGCTTCGGCGACCTGGCCAACCTCAACTGGGACGACGACGACCTGCAGGCGGCGATGCTCGACGTGATCGCCTTCTGGGTGCGCGAGTTCGACATCGACGGGTGGCGCTTCGACGTCTACTGGGGGCCGTGGCGGCGGTACGGTCCGGAGCGCTTCGGGCGGCCCATCCGCGAGCGCATGAAACGCCTCAAGCCCGACGCCTGGCTCCTGGGCGAGATCGCCGGGACGGGCGCGAGCACCGAGGTCTATTATGCCGACGACGACAACGGCAGCCCCGTCGTCGGAGGCCTCGACGCGGCGTATGACTGGAACTTCTACTTCGGCGGCATCCGGGGCGCGTACGGCTCGATCTCGAACTATGACGCGCAGGCGCACAACGGCGACTTCTGGCCCGGTCCGAACGCCCGGTATTTCCGTTTCCTCGAAAACCATGATGAGACGCGCATCGCCAAGGTGCAGGCCGCCATCCCGGACCGCATCCTCCCGCTCACCGGCTTCCTCCTGACGACGACGGGCGTGCCGATGGTCTATCACGGGCAGGAGGTCGGCTTCGGCGACGTGCCGGGGGACGAGCGGCGCGTGCCCGTGCAGTGGGAGACGCCGGAAAACGGCCGCTTCGCCCGCGCCTATCAGCGCCTCATCCACGCCCGGCGGCAGTTCGAAGCCTTCGGCACGCAGGAGCTCATCACCATCCACACCATCAAGAGCGTCTACGGCTACGTGCGCCCGCTCGAAGACGCGAACGCCGTGGTGGCGATCAACTTTTCGAGCGCGCCGCAGACCGTGACGCTCAACCCGAGCGCGGCCGTGCGGATGTCGACCGACGGGCCGACGCCGTATTATGACATCTTCGCCGACACGATGGCGACGACCACCGGGACGTTTACCACCACGATCCCGCCGTACGAGACCGTGGTGTACATCACCTCGGACGCTCCCGGCTTCACCGTGCCCGAGCTGCCCGAGCTGCCCTTCGGAGCGGTGTACGTGGGCGTCGAAACGGGCGGAGCGGAGACGCCGTTCGCCTTCCGCCTCGAACCGAACTACCCGAACCCCTTCAACCCCGTGACGACGATCCGGTATGCCGTGCCCGAGGCCGGTCCGGTGCGCCTCGACGTGTTCGACCTCCTCGGGCGACGCGTGGCCGTGCTCGTGGACGGCTTCCGCGCCGCCGGGCCGCATACCGCCGTGTTCGACGGCGCGCGTCTGCCGAGCGGGACGTATCTTTATCGCCTCCGGGCCGCGGGCCGGGTGGAGACGAGGACGATGGTGCTCGTGAAATGAGGGGGCGTTTGGCTGTTTGAGCGCGCCGACGAATCAACGAAATACGAACTATGAAACGCCTCCCCATCGTCTTTGCCCTCGTTTGCGCCTCGGGCGCTTTCTTTGCCGGATGCGGCGCGCCGCATCCGGGGCCGCCGCCTGCCGTCTCCGACGCCGTGCCCGCGTGGGCCGCCGACGCGGTGTGGTATCAGATCTTCCCCGAACGCTTCGCCAACGGCGATCCGGCGAACGACCCGGTGCGCGCCTCCATCGAGTTTCCCGAGCGCGCGCCGGAGAGCTGGCGCGTGATGCGATGGACGGCCGACTGGTACGCCCGCGCGCCGTGGGAAAAGCAGATGAGCGATCACTTTTACGACACCGTCTTCCACCGGCGCTACGGCGGCGACCTGCAGGGCGTGCTCGACCGCCTCGACTACCTCCGCGACCTCGGCGTGACGGCCCTCTATTTCAACCCGGTCTTCTGGGCGCGCTCGCTCCACAAGTACGACGGCAATACGTATCATCACATCGACCCGTACTTCGGCCCCGACCCGGCGGGGGATCTGGCCCTCATCGCCACCGAGACGAACGATCCCGCCACCTGGCGCTGGACCGCCGCCGACAGCCTCTTCCTCCGTCTCGTCTCCGAGGCCCATGCCCGGGGGCTCCGCCTCATCATCGACGGCGTCTTCAACCACACCGGGCGCGACTTCTTCGCCTTCGCCGACCTCCGCAAAAATCAGCAAAACTCGCCGTATCGGGACTGGTACATCGTCAAAGCCTTTGACGACCCGGCCACGCCCGAGGACGAATTCGACTATGAGGGATGGTGGGGGGTGAAGACGTTGCCCGTCTTCGCCGACAATGCCGACGGCACGGACCTCGCCCCCGGTCCGAAGAAGTACATCTTCGACGCCACGGCCCGGTGGATGGACCCGAACGGCGACGGCGACCCGTCCGACGGCATCGACGGGTGGCGGCTCGACGTGGCGAACGAGGTGCCGGTGGGCTTCTGGGCGGACTGGAACGCGCACGTCCGGCGGCTCAACGCGGCGGCGTACACGGTGAGCGAAGTGTGGGAGGAGGCGAGCACGTTCCTCGACGCGGGCGGCTTCTCGGCCACGATGAACTATCACGGCTTCGCCTTCCCCGTGAAAGGGTTTCTCATCGACGGGACGCTGCCCGCCTCGGACTTCGCCCGCATGCTCGACGTGCGCCGGGAAGCCTTCGACTCCGCCCGCCGCTACGCCGCGCAAAACCTCATCGACTCGCACGACACCGAGCGCCTGCCCTCGATGATCGTCAACGCCGGGCGGTATGAGGCGTATGCCGCGCCCGAGAAGTTCGACTATGACGTGGGCGAACGGGCCTCGCCGCGCGGCGACCCCGGCTACCTCGTGCGGAAGCCGAACGCTCGCGAACGCGACCTTCAGCGGCTCGTGGCGCTCTTTCAGATGACGTACGTCGGCGCGCCGATGGTGTATTACGGCGACGAGGCGGGCATGTGGGGCGCGGACGACCCCGACGACCGCATGCCGATGGTCTGGCCGGATCTGACGTACGACCCGCAGGCCGCCGACCCGCTCGGACGCCCGCGCACGCCGGACCCGGTTGTTTTCGACGAACGTTTGTTCGACTATTACCGCGCCATCATTCACCTGCGGCGGTCGCACCCCTCGCTTCGGCGCGGCGACTTCCGCACGCTCGCCGCCGACGATGCGGCGCAGATGCTGGCCTTTGCGCGGTCGCACGAGGACGAGATGCTCGTGGTGGTGCTCAACCGAAGCGACGACGCGGGGACGATCGAGGCGCCGTATGCGACGCTCAGGCTCGGGGCGGGGGAGGGCCTCGCGCCCATCTTTGCCACCACCGGCCCCCCCGGCAAGGTGAGCCTCACCCGCGACGGCGGGACCGTCCGCATCGAGATCCCCGCGCGCACGGGCGTCGTCTTCCACAAAACCGGCCTCGAATAGAGCGATGGGGCTCGCGTGCGTTCGCCGTCATGGAGCGCTTACCCATACACCCCGAACACCCACACACCTCAACGCCCTTGCCCATGCTTGCGATACAGAAGCGGCTCACCAACGCTTTCTATGTTCTGCTCAGCCTGCCTGCCACGGCGATGGGCTTTGCGCTTTCGGTGCAGATCTCGGCGTTGAGTTGGATCCTCAGCACCAAATACGGGCTGGCCATCGAAGACGTAGGGCTGGTATGGGCGGCAGGGCCGATTGCGGGCATCCTGGGGCAGGTCATCATAGGCGTCATCAGCGACAACGTGTGGTTCTGGGGCGGGCGACGGCGGCCCTTCATCGTGATCGGCGGCGTGCTGGCCTCGCTGATGTTGCTGGCCCTTCCGAACATCGACGTCATCTCCTCGGCCATGGGCATCGAGGGCATCCTCGGCGTGGCCATCGCCGTGGCGCTGACGCTCGATCTGGCGATCAACGTAAGCTTCAATCCTACCCGCTCGCTCATCGCCGACGTGACGCCGGAAGGGGTCAGCCGCACGAAAGGCTACACGTGGATGCAGACCATCTCCGGCTCGTTCGGCGTGATGGCCTATGCCATCGGGGCGATCTGGGACAACTACGTGCTCATCTACTCGGGCGCGGTGCTGGTTTTCCTCTTCTCCGTCGTCCCCACCCTGTTCATCGAGGAGCCGCGCACGCTTCGCAACGAGGAAGACGACACGGAAGCGGCGCGGGCGTCCTCCTTCCTCGACGTGCTCAACAGCATCCGGCCGCTGTGGGGCTTCCTGCTCTATGCCGTCTATGCGATGACGCTTCGCGTGACCGACCTCGAGGTGAGCAACCATTACTTCGAGTACTTCTGCGCGGGGCTGACGCTGGCGCTCGTCGTGGAGGCGCTGACGAAGTCGGAGGCGGACAAGACCCCGGAGGAGGCGGGAGAGATCGGGTTCAAGAAGGTGCTCGCCGCGCACTCGTTCACGTGGATCGGCGTGCAGACGATGTTCGTGTACATGTTCGCATACGTGCAGGACAAGCTGCCCTCGCTCACGGACGTCGAAATGGGGCGGGTGGTGTCGGTCAGTTTTCTGGTGCTCAACGCTGTGGGAGCGCTCTTGCCGGTGTTGTTGCTGGAGCCGCTCACGGAGCGCATCGGGCGGGTGAAGACGCACGCGCTCGCGCTCGGGTTGATGGCGCTCGGCTATGCGGGCTTCGCCTTCATCCACGTGACGCCGTTCATGATCTACGTGCTCATGGCCGTCATCGGCATCGGCTGGGCGGCGACGGTCAGCCTGCCCTTCGCCATCATGTCGCAGAAGGTGGATCAGGCGAAGATGGGGCTGTACATGGGGCTGTTCAACCTGTCGGTGGTGCTGCCGCAGCTCGTGGCGAGCCTGGGCGTGGGCGAGGCCGTGGGACAGGCTGAAGACAAGGGACTCATCTTCGCCATCTGTGCTGCCACGCTGGCGGTCTCGGCCGCGGCGTGGTTGCTCGTGCGCGACCACGACTGAACGAAGATGCGTGGCCGCGTTGGAACGCCGGGGCGTTGAAACGTTTGAACCTGCTCACTTTTTCGTATAAACGCCATGCGCTTACGCTCCTCTTCGGCAACGTTGCTTGCTCTTGTCCTGATCTTTGGGATCGGCTGTGATCCCGGCGCGCCGGGCACGGGGCCGGGTTCGGCCTCGACGCTCGCCGCGCCTCCGACGGTCGTCGACGCCGACGGGGTGATCGTGCAGCTCTTCGAGTGGACGTGGCCCGACGTGGCGGCCGAGTGCGAGACGTTCCTCGGCCCGAAAGGCTACCGGGCCGTGCAGGTGTCGCCGCCCACGGAGAACGCCGTCGTCGAGGATCCGCCGCGTCCGTGGTGGGAGCGCTATCAGCCCGTCAGCTATCGCTTCGAGAACCGCAGCGGCGACCGCGCCGCCTTCGCAGACATGACGGCGCGATGCCGGGCCGCCGGCGTCGACGTCTACGTGGACGCCATCCTCAACCACATGACGGGCGTCTACAGCGGGCGCGGCACCGCCGGCTCCACGTTCTCCGAATACCACTATCCCGGCCTGTATGACTACGACGACTTCCACCACTGCGGGCTGACGGAGAACGACGACATCCGGGATTTCAACGATCCGGCGCAGGTGCGCCTGTGCGAGCTGGTCAACCTGGCCGATCTGGCCACCGAGAAGGAGCAGGTGCGCGCCCGGCTGGCGGCCTATCTGAACGACCTCATCCGTCTGGGCGTCTCCGGCATCCGCATCGATGCGGCCAAGCACATCGCCCCCGAAGACATCCGCGCCATCCTCGACCGCCTCGACGGGCCGCTGTACGTGTATCAGGAGGTGGTCGACGATGCGGATACGCTGCGATGGGCGCCGCCCTATTTTCCCCTCGGCGACGTGACCGAGTTTCGGTACGGCCAACGGGTGGGCGAGCTTTTCCGCTCCGGTCGCCTCGACCGGCTCTTCGGCCCGCAGTCGATCTGGGCGGAGGGCGTCTTCGTGCCGGACGCCGAGGCGCTCGTCTTCATCGACAACCATGACACGCAGCGACACGGCGGCGCGCACGTCGTCACGCACAGAGACGGCCCGCTCTACGATCTGGCCGTGGCTTTCATGCTGGCGTATCCGTACGGGCGTCCGCGCGTGATGTCGAGCTATGCTTTCACGGACGAGGCGCAGGGGCCGCCCGCCGATGCGGACTTCAACATTCTGCGGGTGCATCGCCCGGACGGCACGGTGGATTGCGGCGGCGCGCGGTGGCAGTGCGAGCACCGGCGCGCGGCCGTCGCCGGGATGGTGGGCTTCTACGAGGCTGCGGCTCCGGTCCGCTCCGTCGACCACGTGTGGACGGGCGCGCCCGGGCAGATCGCCTTCGGGCGCGGCGGGCGCGGCTTCTTCGCGCTCAACCGGAGCGAGACGGCGCTCGAAACCACGCTGGCCACGGGCATGGCGCCGGGCGTCTATTGCGACGTGATCGCGGGCGAGCGCCGCGCGGACGGCAGAGGCTGCACCGGCCCGACGGTGACCGTGCGCCCGGACGGAACCGCGACGCTCGCGCTGCCGCCCGGGACGGCCCTCGCCTTCCACGTCGGCGCGAAGGGAGACGCCCGGTGACGGTCTGCGTCGCCGGCCGCGCTGTGAAGAAGCTATCGAGACGATAAACCAATGCGGCGCTGGTGCGTATCTTGCCTGCGCCCGTGATTATTCGTTAGTTGAGGCTTAAAAAGAAGCGCAATGCCCGAGAAAAGCGCGAAGGAGAAGGGAAGCTGGCCTGACCTGGGGCGGTTCTGGACCGTTCCCAACATGATGAGTCTGTTCCGCCTGGTGCTGGCGCTGCCGATCGCGTACCTGGTGCTGATCGACGGGTCGCTCCTGTGGATCTTTGCCCTGTTTTTGCTGGCGGTGACCACCGACTATTTCGATGGGCGTGTGGCGCGCTGGTCGCACACGGTGTCCGACTGGGGCAAGGTGCTCGATCCGCTGGCCGACAAGATCGGCGGGGGGCTGGTGATCCTGGCGCTGGCGCTCCGGGGCAGCCTGCCCGCGTGGTTTGTGGCGCTGGTGCTCGTGCGCGACGCGCTGATCGTGCTCGGCGGCATCATGCTGGGCCGAAAGACCGGCTTCGTGGTCATGAGCATGTGGTGGGGCAAGATCGCCGTCACGGCGGTGGCGGTCACGGCGCTGGCGGCCCTGCTCCACGCCGACCCGCCCGTTCTGCGGTTCTGCATCTGGACGGCGACGACCCTGCTCGTCTACTCCTTCCTGCGCTACGTCGTGCACTACGTACGCCTGCGCCGCGCCCCGAAGCCTCAACTCGATCTGTACGCCGCGGCGGGCCGGGCCGCCGAAGCGCGGCGCGAAGAAGAAGTGGACCCGGTCGGTTAGCCGTGGAACGATCGGAGCGTCCTTTGTCATAAACTCGAACGTCCCTGCGAGACAGGCACGGCCCACCGACGCCATCGGAGCGCCTCTCCCTGCCGTCTTTCAAGCACCCAAATGCGAAGCGCGATGCCCTTTCACGAATTCGAATCCCGCCTGAACCGGCCCGTCATGATGAAGATACCGGAGTTCGAGCGGAACGAGCGGCTCAAGCACGTCATCTTGTCCGAACAGTTTGACCGCGGCCTGCTCGATCACCTCGGCCGGATCGCGACGATGATCAAGGAGATCGCCCGGACCAAGGAAGGACACCGGTTCCTGTCCGGCCTGCTGCCTCACAAAGGAGCGATGCTCTACTTCACGCAGGCTTCCACCCGCACGTTTCTCTCGTTCATGCGGGCGTGTCAACTGCTCGGCCTCAAGGTCGCCGAGATCCGAGACCCGAGCCTCTCGTCCGAATACAAGGGCGAGTCGCCGCTCGACTCGGTGCGGATGTTCAGCAGCTACTTCGACCTGCTCATCATGCGGAGCAAGATTCCCAGCCTGGCCGAGTGCTGCGCCTATCTGATGAACGACCTCGACACCTTCAACCAGCGCAGCGTGCCCGTCATCAACGGCGGCGCGGGGGCCGATGAGCATCCCACGCAGGCCCTCCTCGACATCTACACCATCCAGCGTGTCTTCGAGTTCAAGTCGAAGCGCGACTCCTCCGTCTGGAACCGTTTCGACGACCTCCGGAAGAAATACCCGGATCTCAACGAAAAGGGGCGCGGGCCGGACCGCAAGGTGTACGGCTTTTGCGGGGACATCGGGCGAGGCCGCACGGTGCGTTCCCTGGCCAAGTTGCTTACCCGCTACGAAGACGTGACGATGTACTTCATCGCGCCCGATCATCCCACGCTCAAACCCTCGCCGGAATTTCTGGACATGCTCAAGAGCCGGGGCGTGAGGGTCTTCGAAAGCAACGACCTCGCCGAGGTCATCGGAACGCTCGACCTGCTCTACATGACGCGCATCCAGAGCGAGCACAACTCGCCCGAGGAAGCGGCCTTCTTCGAGACGCTGGACTACTCGAAGTTTCAACTGAGCGAAGGGCTGCTCCGGCGGATGAAGGAATATGCCGCCATCATGCATCCCTTCCCGCGCAACGAGGAGATCCCTCCGGAGATCGACCAGGATCCCCGCGCCATGTACTTCCGGCAGGCGCGCAACGGCATGTGGGTCCGCGCCGCGCTCATCGCCTACCTCTTCGACATGGACGGCCGCATCGCCAGCCATCACGCGAACACCTTCTCCAGCTATCACGACTATAACGAAGGCGTGCTTCACTGAGAACGCGTGCGTTCTCCGAACCGACAACCCCCAAAGCGAAAATACATGGGCATTTTCGACCGGCTCAAGAAAGAGACGACGGTGGAAGAGCAGGGCCGGCTGGAGGCCGGTCTCGAAAAGACGCGGACGAGCTTCTTCGGCAAGCTCAATCGCCTCGTGCGCGGCAAGGACACGGTCGACGACGAGGTGCTCGACGAACTCGAGGAGGCGCTCGTCACCAGCGACGTGGGCGTCAAGACGACGCTCGACATCATCGACGCCGTGCAGGCGCGCGTGCAACGGGACAAGTACGTCTCGACGAGCGAACTCAACGCCATCATTCGAGACGAGGTGGCGCGCCTGATGCTGGCCCACGCCCCCGACCGTCCCGCCGACTTCGAAGCGCCGTTGCCGCACAAACCGTACGTCATCATGGTCGTCGGCGTCAACGGCGTCGGCAAGACGACGACCATCGGCAAGATCGCGCATCGGTACCGGCAGGCGGGCAAGAAGGTGCTCCTCGGCGCCGCCGACACGTTCCGGGCCGCCGCCACCGAACAACTCGACATCTGGGCCGAGCGCGCCGGGGTGGAGATCATCAAGCAGGGGCACGGCGCCGATCCTGCCGCCGTCGCCTTCGACACGCTGGCCGCCGCCCGGAGCCGCGACGTCGACGTCGTGCTCATCGACACGGCGGGCCGCCTCCACACGAAGGGCGGGCTGATGGACGAACTCGCGAAGATCAAACGCGTGATGAGCCGGCAGGTCGAAGGCGCGCCGCACGAGGTGCTGCTCGTGCTCGACGCCTCCACCGGGCAAAACGCCATCCGACAGGCGGAAGAGTTCACCAACAGCGTCGAAGTGACCGGACTCGTGCTCACCAAACTCGACGGCACGGCCAAGGGGGGCATCGTGATTGGCATTTCCAACGAGTTCCAGATTCCCGTAAAATATATAGGCGTCGGCGAGCGGATCGACGACCTGCAGGTGTTCGACCGAAAACGCTTCGTCGATGCCCTGTTTCAATGAGAAATCAGGCGGACCGGTCGTGAGGACCCGTTCGGAAAGCGTGTGATACCATTCACGGAGATAAATCAACCATCGGCTGTGGTTGCCCGGAACGAGGCACGCATCTGACCGATATTAACGTTCGGAATCCGCCCTAATTTATCTGCTCGATCCTATTTATCTGCTCGATGCGGGTTGTCGTCTATTCGATGAGAAGGCTGTATGGCACAGGGTTACAGTGAAAAGAGAAGCCGGTGGGGCGCGTGTGTGCTGTTGGCGCTGGGAATGATGCTGGCGTGGACGCCGGACCTCCGGGCGCAGGAAGCCGTGCCGGAGTTCGACGTCGATTACCTCTGCAAGCGCGACGCGGCCATTACGCACGAGACGCAGGTCGAGATCTACACCCGCATCCCGTACCCGCGTCTGTCCTTCATCAGCACTCCGAGCGGGTTTACGGCGCGCTACGAGGTGTCGGCGGAGGTGAGCGAGATCGACGCGAAAGCGCGCAAGAGCAACGTGGTGCTGACGCGCCTGTGGGACGGCAAGGTGGTCGCTCCCACCTATTCCGCAACGCAGGAAGAGGAGTTCGTCGACTTCACGATGCAGACGGTGAGCCTGTCGCCGGGGCGCTACGTGCTCGACGTGCAGATCGAGGACAAGCAGTCCAACCAGGTCTTCGTCCGTGAACTGCCGCTCATCGTGCGCGACCTGAACAAGCCGGTCGCCGTGAGCGACGTGAGCCTGCTCGACTCCTACGACGCGGATCGATACGAGATCAAGCCGCTGGTCAGCAACCGGATCGGCACCAACGATCTGCAGGTCAAGATCTTTTACGAGGTCTATGCCGAACAGAGCCTGCCCGTGACCATCTCGCATCAGGTCATCCGTCGAGAAAAAGACGGCGGGGTGTCGGCGTTGCAACAGGTCTTCGAGACCGCCGGAGACGACGGACCGAGCGAGGTGGTCTACGAAAAGGTCGATTCGTCGCCGCTGGAGGGACGCACCAATCAGTTCATCGTGGACCTTCCGCTCGAAGACGGCAAGGCGGGGGTCTACGAAGTGCTCGTGCGCGTCGAGGACGCCGAAGGAAACGTGCTCGACACGGCCTCCAAGACGTTCACCGCGCAATGGACCGGATTGTACGAGCACCTCACGAACATCGACGAGGCCATCGATCAACTGGCCTACATCGCCAAGAAAAAGGAGGTGAAGTACATTCGTGAGGGCAAGACGGAGGGCGAGCGCTACCGCCGGTTCATGGCGTTCTGGAAAAAGCGCGACCCCACGCCCGGCACCAAGCGCAATGAGCGGATGGAGGAGTATTATTACCGCGTCGCATACGCCAATGAGCGGTATACCCGCACCTCGAGGGACAAAGGCTGGCAGACGGACCGGGGCTTCGTGATGGTGCGCTTCGGTGAGCCGGACGACGTCGAGCGGCATCCCTTCAGCTTCAACGCCAAACCGTACGAGGTCTGGTATTACTGGCGCATCGGCCGCCGCTTCATCTTCATCGACGAGACCGGGCTGGGCGACTACCGGCTGCTGGTGCCCATCTACGACGAACGCACCCGCATCCACTGACGCCCGAACCGCCGGCTCTTTTTGGGGGGACGCTTCCGCACGAGGCGTCCCTTTCTTTTGGCGCGCGCTCAACCGTGCGGAGCGCGGCTTGCGCTTCGGAGCGCCAATGGAGAACTTGCAGCGGAACGGACGAAGCCAACCAATCGCGGAAAAGCCATGCGCATCGTGTTTATGGGAACGCCGGAGTTTGCCGTGCCGTCGCTGGAGCGGCTGGCGGCGCACGGATACAAGCCGGTGGCCGTCGTCACCGGGCCGGATCGCCCGCGCGGGCGGGGGCGCAAACTGACGCCGACGCCCGTGAAGGCCGCCGCCGAGCGCCTCGGCATCGAGACGATCCTTCAGCCCGAGTCGGTGAAGGATCCCGCCTTCGCCGAGGCCGTCGCCGCGCTGAAGCCGGACCTCATCGTGGTGGTGGCCTTTCGCATCCTGCCGCCCGCCGTCTTCACGGCGGCCCGCCTCGGCGCGTTCAACCTCCACGGCTCGCTTCTGCCGAAATACCGGGGCGCCGCCCCCATCCACCGCGCCGTCATGGCGGGAGAGACGGAGACCGGCGTGACCACGTTCTTCCTCAAGGAGAAAGTGGACACGGGCAACGTGATCCTCAGGAAACGCATGCCGATCGGCCCGGACGAGACGACGGGCGAGGTGCACGACCGCATGAAGGAACTCGGTGCGGAGGCGGTCCTCGAAACGGTGCGGCTGATCGAGGCCGGAGAGGCGCACCCCATTCCGCAGGACGACCGCCTCGCCACGCCTGCGCCGAAGATTTTCAGGGAGGACTGCCGCATCCCGTGGGAGAGGCCCGCCGCCGAGGTGCACAACCACGTGCGCGGCCTCTCGCCGCATCCCGGCGCGTGGACGATGCACGGCGAGACGGTCCTCAAGGTCTACCGCACGAAACTCGCCGCGGGCGCGGGCGAACCGGGCGTCGTCCTGCGCGCGGACGACCGCCTCGTGGTGGCCTGCGGCGAAGGCGCCGTCGAGATCGTGGCGCTTCAACGACAGGGCCACCGACGCCTCCCCGCCTCGGATTTCCTCCGGGGCTACGAACTGCGGGCGGGCGACCGGCTCGTTTGAGCGCGGGCGAACGGTGCGCACAAAAAAAGCCGCCGGACGCATGGAGACGCCCGGCGGCTTTCGTTTTTTCGGCGGGCCACCTCTACTTGAGCAGCACCATCGTGCCCGCGTCGCGGAAGGCGCCGGCCTCGATCCGGTAGACGTAGATGCCCCCCGGCAGCCCTTCGGCGCTCCAGGCGTATTCATACCGCCCGGGCGCGAGCGTCTCGCCGACGAGGTTCGTCACCATGCGCCCGAGCATGTCGTAGATCGTGAGCGAGACGAAGGCCGTCTCCGGCAGGTCGAAGCGGAGCGTCGTCGTCGGATTGAAGGGGTTGGGGTAGTTCTGATGGAGCGCGAACGCCCGCGGGAGTTCCGCGTCGAGCGCTTCGACGGCGACGCCGCTTGCCGTCGTGAAACTGCGCGTTTCCGACCACGGCCCGGCGCCGGCGTTGTTCTCGCCGCGCACACGCCAGAAATACGTCGTATTGTTGGCCAGGCCGCTGACCGTGAGGCTGGTCGCCGTCAGCCCGGTTTCGTCGGCGACGAGGCCGGTGAAGGCGTCGTCGGTGGCCACCTGCGCGTCATAGGTGTCCGCGCCGTCGGCGGCATTCCACGAGAGGGTAACCTCGGTAGGCACGTCCATCGCTCCGTCCTCCGGCGCGGTGAGCGTGACGGCGGCGGGCGGGGCTCCCGTGCCGCCCGTGCCCTCGAAGCTGTACGAGGCCGTGACGACTTCCAGGTTGGTGAGCGGGTCCGTCGTGATCGTGATGCTCGCGCCTATACCGCTCTTTGTCACGAAGTTGATCACCCGAGAGTTCGTCGTGAACGGAGTGGGCACACCGGGGATCGTGCTTTCGGTCGTGATGTCCAGCTCGTACCGGAGGGCCGCTTCGGTCCCGGCGGGCGTGATGAGCGTGCCCCATCCGTTCGCATCGCCGTCCTGTTGCTGATGGATGTTGATCGTGACGCCTTGCGCGGTCTGCGACCACGTCGTCTCGCCCGTCCACGTCACGCCGAAGGTCAGCGGGAACGGGTTTTCCAGCAGGGGCTGATCATAAAGACCGTCGAAGGTCTCTCCATTCTCGATGGCCCATATGCCGTATCCGTTGTGCTCGGTGTCGGTCACGCCGAAAAAAATGTAGTACTCTCCGCTGTCGTCCACCCCTTTGACGACGTACGTGGCGTCGGCGACGCGGGGATCGTCCGAGGCGGGAACGGTGTCGTCCGGCAGGGCGAGAAACGTTTCCGTGATCGAACTGTCGGGGTCGGCGTCATACGCGAGCGTGGTGAAGTCCCACGTCCGGTTTTCGCCCGTCAGGTCAATGAGCGCCTGGATGGCGGTTTCCTGCCCGGAAAGGGTGTGGTAGCTGGTGAACTCCACCGCCTTGCCGATCTGGGATTCAATGTCGGTGCGGGTGAAGCTGATCTGTGCCTGAACGTCGAGGTGCGTCCACGCCAGAACCGTTAAAAAAAGGATCGTAGCGCGCATGTGCATAGGCCTCTCAATAGATTATTGGGAACGGAACAGGGGCTGCGTGAATACTGCCGGCAGCGCAATAAGTTGAAGAATTCCGGAAAGGACGCTTTGGCGAGGCCGAATACTAAGACAAGCCGGGGAAACCTTACGGATTTTCGACTACGTTTCGGCCCGGTGCTTTTAGCGGCTTCCGCAGGGTTCCGTACGCAGGTTCGTGAGAGAGGTTCACTGGCCTGCGGAGGGGCAAGGACGGACCCAATAACGGTTTCGCTCGGGTGGTTCGGATGTATATATAAAGTGTAAATATTTAAAAAATAGTGTCATATATGAATAATTGCACATTGTGGATGAACGTGGAAAACATCGTTTGCAAAACGGCATTCAAGCGTTTTAATTAGAGGGGTCTCTGACGTCGGCGTTAATTGGACGCATTTTCACGGACGGGAGACGGCGTCCCCGGGGCGCTCCGCGTGATCGAAGGCTTCTATCGATGTATCTCAGCAGACTCGAACTCCACGGTTTCAAGAGCTTCGCCACGCGGACGGTGGTGGATTTTGCGCCCGGCATCACGGTGGTGGTGGGGCCGAACGGGTGCGGCAAGTCGAACATCGTCGATGCGGTGCGATGGGTGATCGGCGAACAGCGGGCGCGCATCCTTCGCTCGTCGAAGATGGAAAACGTCATCTTCAACGGCGCGGCGAAGCGGCGGCCGCTCGGAATGGCGGAAGTGCTCCTGACCATCGAGAACACGCGCGGCGTGCTCCCGACCGAGTATACCGAGGTGACGCTCGGGCGGCGGCTCTACCGCTCCGGTGAGTCGGAATATCTGCTCAACGGCGTGCCGTGCCGCCTTCGGGACATCACCGACCTCTTCATGGACACGGGCATGGGCGCCGGGGCGTATTCGGTCATCGAACTGAAGATGATCGACGACATCCTCTCGGAGAACGCGCACGACCGGCGACATCTCTTCGAGGAGGCGGCGGGCATCACGAAGTACAAGATGCGTCGGGCGCAGACGCTCCGGAAGCTCGACGGCACGCAGGTCGATCTGACGCGCCTGCGCGACCTCGTCGAGGAGCTCGAGAAGCGCGTCCGAAGCCTGAAGCGGCAGGCGGCGAAGGCGGAACGGTTCAAAGGGTATGAGACGCGGCTTCGCGCGCTGGAGCTGGCGCTGGCGCAGGCCGAATATGAGCGGCTCACCGCGCAGGCGCAGACGCTTGCGAGCGAGCGGCAGAACCTCGGCGATCGGCTGGAGGCGCACAACGCCCGTCTCGCGCAGGCCGAGGCCGACCTCGAGGCGCTTCGCACCCGGCACGTCGAGCGGGAGCAGGCGCTCTCGGCCCGGCAGACGGCGCTCAACGAGCACCTCGAAGCGGTGCGTGGGCTGGAGGCGGACCGAAGGCTGGAGGCGCAACGCCTGGAGACGCTCCGCCGCGACCTCGACCGCACCCGCCGCGAGCAGACGGAGGCCGCCGCCCGGCGTGAGGAGCTGACCCGCCTGGCCGGTCGGCTCGCCGAGGAGCTTGCCGCCGTCGTGCCCGCGCGCGACGCCGCCGGGGAAGC
>NZ_JBWOPL010000057.1:0-15145 GCF_056451265.1 Rhodocaloribacter sp.
AGGTGCTCTCGGTCGAGGGCGCGGGCGATCAGGCGAAAGCGCTCGTCTTTTTCAAAGAAGTCGGGCAGAAAAAGCTCATGCTAAAGTTCGCCAAACTGCGGCGCATCGGGTGAGGGTAGGACCGCCGGGGCGCAGGGGATGGCCGGGCTGTGTTCCTGGTGAAGGGTCCGGCGGAGATCAGTCGAATTTCTGAGCACATTGCCGTATGCCGGCGCTGCCTATTGCTGCGCGCGTTGAAGCTTGTGAGCGAAGGCGAGGCAGGCGAGCGTCGTGCCCAGCACGCCCCACCCGGCGATGACGGTCAGTATCGGGCGAAGGATTTCGGGTTCGAACACCTTCAGGGCAAGGGGATAGACGAGTACGGTGGCCGTCACGATGACCGGCGATACCCATAGTGGGGTGAGCAGCATCGCCCGTCGCTTCCGCTTGATCCAGGCGGCTAATTGCCCGGGGGATGGCGGGCGGTTCAGAAAGTCGCGCACGTCCTCACGCCAGAAGAGCGATTGTGCCACTGCCGTCAATGGGGCTCCCATACATGCGATTCCGTAGATGGCGAACCCGGTCAGGGCCCAGGCAGGCGACGAGGGTACCGAGGGGTCCAGCACCCATCCGATCAAAAGCGGAATGCTGATCGCGCCTATGACAAATGTGCCCGCCGCGATCCCCAGGCGCAGTAAGGTGGTGCGAAGGGAGTCGCGCCTGGCGTCTGAGGTAGGTTCAAGCGGCACGTTCAGTGCTGCCGCCAGTCGTTCCAGAGTAGTGTGCATGCAATCATTCCCGCTAAGGTCTCAGGGGGCGAGGGTCGCTCCGTCACGCAGCTCCAGGTTGGATAGGGTCCACATAAGACGATTCCGGCTAATTGAAAAAATATGAACGGCGGTATTTAAAAAAAGAATATGTGTCAAGTCTAAAAAATATGTGTCAATCTGAGTAGCGGTATCAATGAGTATCGTTCAGGGTTTTCGATATGCTGGTCAATGGAGCGGTGCTTTTGGTGAAGAAGCGTTACGGGGGGGCGGGCAGAAAAAGCGCATGCGCAAGTTTGTCAATCTGCGGCGCATTGGGTAGGTTCGAGGCCGCACATCCACGCGCAAAGTCACTGGAGACGATCATGCTGAAAACCACCGCTCTGTTTTGTCTCGCCGTGCTGCTGGCCGGATGCTCCGGCGACGCGCGCGAGACGCTCATCGTGTATTCGCCGCACGGCAAGGAGATGCTCTCGCTCTATGAGGATGCCTTCGAGGCGCGCCACCCGGACGTGAACGTGCAGTGGATCGACATGGGCGGGCAGGATGCGTACGACCGCATCCGCACCGAGCGGCAGAACCCGCAGGCGAGCCTGTGGTGGGGCGGCGACGGCCCGACCTTCGACCGCGCCGCCCGCGAGGGACTGCTCGAACCCTACACGCCCTCGTGGGCCGACGCCGTCCCCGAAGGCGCGCATCACCCCGAGCATTTCTGGTACGCCACGTACCTCACGCCCGAGGTCATCATGTACAACAGCCGCACCCTCGCCCCCGAAGACGCGCCGAAGGACTGGGACGACCTCCTCGACCCCGTGTGGGCCGATCGCATCATCGTCCGCTACCCGCTGGCCTCGAGCACGATGCGCACCATCTGGGGCGCGATGATCATGCGGCAGCCCACCGTCGAGGACGGCTATGCCTGGCTCGCCCGCCTCGATGCGAACACGAAGACGTACACCGCCGACCCGACGCAACTCTACCTCAAGATCGCCCGCGAGGAAGGCGACGTGACGCTCTGGAACATGCCGGATACCTACATCCAGACGGAGATCAACGGCTATCCGTTCGACTTCGTGATCCCCGCCTCCGGCACCCCGGTGCTCAACGATGCCATCGCGCTCGTCAAGAACGGACCGAACCTCGAACGGGCAAAGCAATTCTACGAGTTCGTCACCTCGGACAGCGCGCTCGTTCGGCAGGCGCGCGCGTTCTACCGCATCCCCGTCCGCACCGACCTCGACGCCTCACGGTTGCCCGAATGGATCACCCGCGCCGAGATCAAGCCGATGCCCATCGACTGGGAACGCCTCACGATGGAGGGGGCGAAGTGGATGCAATATTGGGACGAGCACATCAAGGGACGCGGTCGGGAATGGCTACGCGAACACGGGCGGGAGTGACGGCGGAGGCAGGGCGGTTTCCCCAATGGAGGTCATCCGATGCATTACGATCCGGAGCGACATCATCGCCGGTCCATCCGGTTGCGCGGGTACGATTACACGCGGGCCGGGGCGTATTTCGTCACGCTGTGCACCCGGGACCGGGCCTGTTTGTTCGGTGAGGTGGTGAACGGGGAGGTGCGGTTGTCCGACGCCGGACGCATCGTGGCGGAGACGTGGACGTGGTTGGCGGTGCAATACCCGTACGTCGCATTGGACGCATGGGTGGTAATGCCCAACCATTTGCACGGGATCATCGTCATGGTTGATGGGGACGATGGTGGCGGGGACGATGGCGGTGGCGCGCCGTCGGGGACGGGTGGTACGCCGTCGGGGGCGGGTGGTGCGCCGTCGGGAACGGGTGGCGCGTCGTCGGGGGCGGGTGGCGCGTCGTCGGGAACGGTGGTGGTGAAACGCAAACCGTTGGGGCGGTTGATCGGGGCGTTCAAAACCGTATCCACCAAACGCATCAACGAAATCCGCGCGACCCCCGGCGCAACCGTCTGGCAACGCAATTATTACGAACACATCGTTCGGGGCGACGCCGACCTGCGGCGCATTCGCGCCTACATCGCCAACAACCCGGCGCGGTGGGACCGGGACCGGAATCATCCCCGGCCGTCGTCTCACACCTGAATCGGGAGGCGGTGGTCGAGCGTGTGGGCGTCGGTGCAGAAGAAGCGGTCTTCGAGGTATTTCGGGGCGTAGTTTCGCACGTCGTAATGCACCCACGTCGGCGCGATGCGGGCGGGTTCGAGCGCCTTCATGTTCGGTGCGAGCCAGCCGAGTTGTGCGTTCGAACGCTGCACGATGACGCCCCGGATCTCGTCGCACCGGTTCATGTCGTCGCGTTTGTCCTCGTCCGGCTTCCGCGCCACGTCGATGTCGATAGCCTTGCCGTGATGGTTGGTGCTCGAGCGGCCCGTCTGCCGGTTGCGCATGCCGCACCGATAGCCCGAGGTGATGAGGAAGCGGTATCGGGGCAGGTAGAAGAAGACGGCTCGGACGGCCCACAGGAGCATCCGGTGAAGGCCGGGATACTCGTGCCGATGAAAAGCCTCGACGTGCGGACGTCCCGCGCGGTAGCTTCCCTTGAAACGTCCCTGACCGAAGCCCGCGCACACGCCGCACGGGCACCGGAGCGCATCGAAGTCGAGCGGAAAGGCCTCGGCGAAGGCGTCGAGGGCCCGCAACGTGTCGCCGTCGGCGATGCCGGTGGGCATGGCGAGGCCCATCACGTCCCGTTGAAACGTCATCACCTGCATCTCGGTCAGCGGGCCGAAGTCGCCGTCGGGCACGGTTCCCCGAAAGCCCGCGAGGCGCAGCTGGAGTTCCTCCACATCCTCGCCTTTTGCGCCCCTTTGCATCACGCGCTCTCCATAGATCATAGCGGTTTCCTCCGGACTATTGTATCGAGGGAGAAAAGCCGGGCCGCAGCGGTTGCGCGGAGACGACGGGTGCGCCGCCGATGCGGTCAAGAAAGGCTGTAGAATGGCGCAATATACACGTCGGCAGAGACAGAATGGGCGAGAAATCCCAGTCCTTTTTAAGGGAGCAGGGGGAAGATGAACCCCTCCGAAGAAGGGGAGGAGTCCCCCCCAAATAGCCCAACTGAATCATGATATCTTTTTGATTATAAACGATTTTCGTATGTGCGCACCGGGCGTATTCCGAATATTTATTCTTCCAATCAATCACTGAGGGAAAGATCATGTCCGATCAAAAAGATTTTGCTGTGACCGCTTCTCCGGTCGTCGTCAACATGCTGGCGAACAACCCCGGCCTCTCGTTCAGCCGCGCTCAACTCGACGCCATTCAGCGCGGCACGCTCGTGCTGGTGGGAGCCGGCTCGCTCACTATCGGGGGGACGCTGACGCCGAAAGGCTGCATCACGCGCCTCTTCTATGGGTCGAGCAGTGAGGATCTGGACTTCGTGGAGGTGGATGGGGTGTATTATGCGCCCTCCAACCTCAAGGATTTCCGCGAGCGCTTTGAAGATGCTGCCAGGCACGGCCTGCGCATCAACTTCTGCCTCGACAAGAGCACGAACAAGATGAGTATGCTCAACCTCTATCCGTGCGGTTGTTGCGCGCATGACAACGGCTAGGAGCCCTGCGTGAGGCTCCCGGTTGCCTCGATAGACGAGGTGATTCCGTCGGAAAAAGCCCGTCCCTTCCGCCCCGGTAAAGCGCCGGGGTCCCGGAAGAGACGGGCTTTTTCTCTTCGGGCGAAGGCCCGCGTCTCGGTTCTCGTGCTCGGAGATCCGCCGGACGGCGGTCAGGCCATCATGGTATCATGGCGCGTCTCCACCTTCGCCTTCAGCATCGGCGCATAGACCGGCTTGTAGGCCAGGAGCAGAAAGACGTTGAGCAGGAAAACCACGGCCCCGGCGGCAATCCCCGCCGGATCGAGGAAGAGATGGAACGCGACGATGTTGACGGAGACCGGGGCAAGGAGCACCAGCGCCAGCGGCACGAAGCGGTTCGTCAGCAACAGCGCGCCCACGGTGATCTCGACGAGCTTGACGAGCGTAAACAGGTAGCCGGTTTCCACCATCTCGCCGAGGAAGCGGCCGGCGGCTTCCGGCATTTCAGGCATGGGAAGAAACTGAAGAAATCCGTTCAGTCCGAAGATGAGGAGCAGCAGTCCCAGTACGTAGCGGGCTGCAGTGATGGCTGTTTTGTTGAACATAGCTCTTTTCAGGTTGTGTGAAAGGGTTGGGGAATCAGGTATGTGGTGTTGAGACAATTAGTGTATGAACACTAATTAGGGTCAAAAAAAAATCATCCCCGGAGCTTGTCGAGCAACTCGTTGAGGCGGTGCGCCTCTTCAGGCGTGAGGGTGTGAAACCGCTCGAACCATTGCGCTTCCTCTCGGTCGATCTTCTCCAGGAGATCGAGGCCTGCATCGGTGATGAGCACGTCGACCGCCCGGCGGTCGGAAGGACAGGTGCGGCGTTCGACCAGGCCTTTCACGCGAAGCTTCTCTACCAGACGTGAGACGTTCGACATCTGATCGAGCATGCGCTCCTTGATGAGTTGCACCGTTGCCGGGTTGGGGTGTTGTCCCCGAAGAATCCGCAAAATGTTGTACTGCTGTGGGCTGAGCCCGTAGGGCTTGAGCATCCGGCTGTTTAAGGTATGGAGCCAGCTGCCGGTATACATAAGGTTCGGAACCAGCTTTCGATACGCATCCGTGAACCGTTGCTGTTTGATTTCGTCTTCAAGGCGCATGAGCGGAGCCGGGAGCGGCGTTGGGTGGGGAACGAACGGTTGTATCGTACAATGACATTTAATGTTTCAACACATAAAAACTTTCGCGGTTTCTTGAAATCGTCGAGGTGGGAGCGGTCTGTCTTCGGGAGAAGGGAAACGCGGAGCCGCTGGACGTCAGGGTAAGGGAACGCTCATGTCTTCACCATTCAGCAGGGAAGGTTCGCCGGTGGAACGGGCCGTGAAGGCGGCGCGGGTGTATCGTCGCGCGCACGGGGCGTCGATCCTCCGGGAGTTTGCGGCGCTGTTGTCTATTCCCAACACGAGCGCGAATGCGGAGGGGTTGAGCCGTAATGCGGCCTTTCTGGCGGATGCCTTTGAGAAACGGCGCGCCCGCATGGAGTTGCTCAAGGTGGCGAGTGCGCCGCCGGTGGTCTTCGGCGAGTTGCGCACGCCCGGCGCGACGCGCACCCTCGGCATCTACGTTCACTACGACGGCCAGCCCGCCATCGCCGAGCGGTGGGCGCATCCGCCGTGGGAGCCGACGCTTTATCACCGGCCCATGGAAGCCGGCGGGCAGCCCCGCCCCTTCCCCGACGAGGGCGAACTCATCGATCCCGAATGGCGGCTCTATGCCCGCTCGGCCAGCGATGCGAAGGCCCCTTTCGCCGCCCTCCTCGCCGCGCTCGACGCGCTCTATGCCGCCGACATCGCGCCGACGGCCAACCTGAAATTCCTGTTCGAAGGCGAGGAGGAGAGCAGTTCGCCGAACCTGCCCCGCTACCTCAAGCACTACGGGGAGTCGTATCACGACGTGGACGCATGGGTGATGCTCGACGGACCGGTGCATCCGAGCCGCCGCCCGCAGGTCGTCTTCGGCGCGCGCGGTGTGGCCAGCCTGGAGGTGACGGTCTACGGCAGCGTGCGGCCCGTGCACAGCGGTCACTACGGCAACTGGGCGCCCGTGCCCGGCGTCATGCTGGCGCACCTGCTCGCCTCGATGGTCGATGAGGAAGGGCACGTGCTGATCGAGGGCTTCTACGACGGCGTCGAGCCGGTGAGCACGGAGGAGCGCGCCGCCCTCGACGCCATGCCGGACTATGACGACGACCTGCGGCAGGAGCTCGGCCTCGTGCGAACCGGACTCGAAGGGCTGGCCCGGAGCGAGAGTCTGATGCTTCCCTCGCTGAACGTGCGCGGCCTCGAAAGCGGGAGCGTCGGCGAGACGGTCCGGAACGTGATCCCGGCCCACGCTACGGCCTCCATCGGCATGCGGCTGGCGCGGGGGAACGACCCCGAGTCAATCATCGAGCGCATCGAGGAGCACATCCGAAAACAGGGCTATCACATCGTGCGCGTGACGCCGAACCACGAGACGCGGCTGCGCTATCCGAAGCTGGCGAAGGTGGTGCGGGAGAAAGGCTATCCCGCCGCCCGGGCGGAGATGGACCGGTCGTTCGTGGCCTCGATCTCGGGCGCGGTGGAAGCCGCCGCCGGCGAGCCGCCCATCCTCGTGCCTACCTTCGGCGCGTCGATGCCGTTGTATCTCTTCACCGAGGTGCTCGAAAAACCGGTCGTCGTGATGCCGATCGCCAACCACGACAGCAACCAGCACGCTCCGAACGAGAACCTGCGCCTGGCCAACCTCTGGTACGGCGTCGACCTTTTTTCGGCGTTGCTCGTGATGTGAGGGCGGCGCGCGTCAGTACGCCCGAGCTTCGAGCGGTTTGCCCTGCTCGGCCTTCGAGAGCGCAATCAGTTCCTCCAGCGTATAGACGCGTCGCGCCCCGCTTCGCAGGTCCATTTCTTCCTTATAGACGAAGGAGGCGAAGGGGTAATAGTCCACGGCGTGGGACACGTACTGCGCGCCGCCGGGAAAGAGCCGTTCGTCCACGCCTTCGGCCTGCATCAGGTACCGGGCATTGTTCGTGTTCAGCCGGACGTGATACGCGGTGACGTCGAGCCGGAGGCCCTCGAGGGTCTCCGGGAGCGGCAGGGTCACGGGCCAGGGCAGCGTGTCGCCCTGCGCGAGGCGGTTGTCGGCCACCTTTCGGGCGGGGTTCCACGTCCACGTCTGCCCGATGCGGAGCCGCGCCTGCGCGAGCGTGTCGCCGGCGGCATTGCGCAGGGCGGCGACGACGAGGATGAAGCGCTCCGGGTCGCCCGTGGTGAGGTGATGGCCCGCGTTCCGGTTCGTCAGGTAGATCTCCACGCGCGCCTCGCCGCCGGGGCGAAGGCCGCGCACCGGGCCGACCTCGACGCCGAGCGCGGGCGCGTAGCCCCGGGCGAGCAGGCTGTCGTAGAGCGCGTACCACTTCGGCACGCCGCCTCCGACGAACGTGTGGCGGTGGCTCGTCCGCAACGGAAGGTTCGGAAACACTTCGACGGAATCGACCAGCCGGCGCGGCGTCTCCGGCATGTGACACGTGACGCAGTCGGCGGCGCGAAGATCGGGCGGCAGAGCGGATCGCCCCGCCTCGAGCTCCTGTTGCGTCTCGAACCAGCAGACGAGGTTGCGCGTGAGTCCTTCTCCCTGCGGGTTGTGGCAACGCTGGCAGATCGAGCGCAGAAAATCGGGGTCCGTTCGCACCGGATGCGGCGCGTAGCGGTTCTCAAAAGGCCCGATGACGTAACTCTCGCCGGTCTCGTCCCGGCGCACGTGGCAGGAAGCGCACGTGACGCCCTCTTGTTGCATGCGCGGGTCGAACAGGGGATTGGGCCGGGTCACGGGGCGGAGGATGTCGTCGTCCGCGAGATGGGTGACGATGTACGAGCGCTGGTTCTGGACCGGGATGTGGCAGTTGAGGCAGAGCCATTTCGGCGAATCCTTCTTCGTGATCTCTGCCTGAAACTGGATGTCCCGGAGCGCATTGGCGTGGGTCGAGCTTTGCCATTCCCGGTAGATGGCCTTGTGGCATTTCCCGCAGTCTTCGGCCCGAACGCCGCCCACCCCGGCGACCGGTTTCAGGTTCGGGAGCACGAACGCATACGGCTGCTCGACGGGGTCGAACCGCTCCGTAAGGGGGACCGCGCCGGGCGTGGACGGCTCGGAGCGGCAGCCGCCGAGCGCGAACCCCGCGAGAAAAAGCAAACCGGAGAGATACGTTCTAAGCCCCATGGATCGTCGGTGGTTCGGAGGCTGCGGTGGTGTGGACGGCGGGCATGATACGACGGAGAACGGGGTAAAAAAAATCATCCGGGGCAGCCCGCCGCCGCCCCGGATGACGAGGACACCGGCCCGACCTGCACGCACCAGGCCGATCGCGGTGTGTCGGCCTCCTTCGTTGAGAGGCCGATGGGAAAGACTATTTGACGAGCATCATCAGGCGGCTCCGCGTGACCCCGCCGGCGTCGAGGCGATAGAGGTACGCGCCCGAGGGCAGGCCCGAAGCATCGAACGCCACTTCATACGCGCCGGTGGCCAGCGGCCCGTCCACGAGGGTCGCCACGCGCTCGCCGAGCACGTTGAAGACGTCGAGACGGACGCGGCTGCTCTGCGGAAGCTCGAAGGTGATCGTGGTGGAGGGATTGAACGGGTTGGGGTAGTTCTGCGAAAGGCGATACGTTTCCGGCAGCGCGTCGTCGAGCCGTTCGAGAGCGGTGACGACGACGGCGTTCGGGAGGATTTGCCCCCGCACCTCGCCTGCCGGGCTGGCGGCGGTGTGGACGTTGAAGTACACGTTTCCGGCGAGCAACTCGTTCATGAGGTCGACCGTGAGGGGTTCGGCGTCGTCGTCGGTCCACACGTCGTGGGCCGTGCTTCCGTCAAACGCATCGGTGATCGTGCGTACGACGGGGCCGTCCTGGCCCATCGGGGCGTTGTGGAGGTGGGCCGCCGTGAGAGGCCCGCTCAGGCCTTCGATGGTGAGGCTGAAGACGAGCCCGGCATCGGTGAGTGTGAGCGCCGCGCTGCCCCTCGCCTCGCTCGAGGTCGCCTGCGTCCCCTGCCCCGGGTCGAGGCTCACCGCCGCACCGACGCCGCCGCTCAGGCGCACCTGCCCGCGCGTCTCACCGCCGGGGTTGGCGGCGGTGTGGATGTTGAGGTAGAGGTTGCCCGCGAGCAGTTCGCGCATCAGTTCTTCGGTCAGCGGCTCGCCGTCGTCCGGCGTCCACACACCGACCGCCGAGTTGCCGTCGAGTTCGCCGGTGATGGTGCGCACGACGCCGCCGTCGTCGCCCATCGGGGCGTTGTGGAAGTGCGCCGCCGTGATGGGCCCGCTCAGGCCCTCGACGGTGAGATGGAAGGCGAGCCCGGCATCGGTGAGCGTGAGCGCAGCCGTGCCTCTTGCCGCGCCGGTCGGGAGCGCCGAGAGCTGTTCCGGCGTCAGGGTCGCCGCGAGGGCCGTTCCGCTCGCGGGGATGACCTGCGCGCGGATCTCTCCGCCGGGGTTGGCGGCGGTGTGGATGTTGAGGTAGAGGTTGCCCGCGAGCAGTTCGCGCATCATCTCGCCGGTGAGCGGCTCGGCGTCGGCGGCGGTCCACACGCCGTGGGCGGTCGCGCCGTCGAAGTCGTCGGTGATGGTGCGGACGACGCCGCCGTCGGCGCCCGCGGGGGCGTTGTGGAAGTGCGCCGCCGTGATGGGCCCGCTCAGGCCGTCGAGGGTGATGTCGAAGGCGAGTCCGTCGCTTGTGAGGCTCAGCGAAGCCGTGCCGGCGGCGTCGCTCGACACGTCGGCGGTCTGTTGTGCGGCGGAGAAGGCGCCCGTGAAATGGTCGCCGCCGTCGAGCGTGACCTGTCCACGGATCTCGCCGGGCGGGTTGGCGGCGGTGTGGAGGTTGAGGTAGAGGTTGCCCGCGAGCAGTTCGCGCATCATCTCGCCGGTGAGCGGCTCGGCGTCGTCCGGCGTCCACACGCCGTGGGCGGTCGCGCCGTCGAAGTCGTCGGTGATGGTGCGGACGACGCCGCCGTCGGCGCCCGCGGGGGCGTTGTGGAAGTGCGCCGCCGTGATGGGCCCGCTCAGGCCCTCGGCCGTCACGTCGAACACGAGGCCGGCGTCGGTGAGGGTGAAGCTCGCCGTGCCGGTGGCGTCGCTCGATACGTCGGCGAGCTGTTGCGAGGCGTCGAGCGAGGCGGTGAAGCCCCATCCGCTGCTCGGGAAGACCTGCCCGCGCACTTCGCCGCCGGGGTTGGCGGCGGTGTGGAGGTTGAGGTAGAGATTGCTTCCGAGGAGCGCCGCCATCGCGTCGTCGGTCAGCGGCTCGGCGTCGTTCGGGGTCCACAGGCCGAAGGCGGTCGCGCCGTCGAAGTCGTCGGTGATGGTGCGCATGACCCCGCCGTCGGCGCCGAGGGGCGCGTTGTGGAAGTGCGCCGCCGTGACGTCGCCGCTGAGACCATCCACGCTGACGAAGAAGAGGAGGCCCGCATCGGTCGCCTGAAGCGAAGCCGTGCCGGCGGCGTCGCTCGTCACTTCGGCGGTCTGCTGTTCGGGCGTGAGGAAAGCCGTCAGGGCCGCGCCCGAGGTGGGGAAGAGTTGCGCGCGGATCTCACCGGCGGGGTTGGCGGCGGTGTGGAGGTTGAGGTAGAGGTTGCCCGCGAGCAATTCGCGCACCAGGTCGTCGGTGAGCGGCTCGGCGTCGGCGGCGGTCCACAGGCCGCGCGCGGTCGCGCCGTCGAAGTCGTCGGTGATGGTGCGGACGACGCCGCCGTCGGTCCCGGCGGGCGCATGGTGGAAGTGGGCGGCGGTGATCTCGCCGCTGAGGCCGTCCACGGTGATGAGGAAGCGCACGCCCTCGTCGGTGAGGGCAAGCGCCGCCGTGCCCGTGGCGTCGCTCGTCACGTCGAGGGTTTGTTGCGCCGCCGAAAAGTTTCCTGTGACGAACGTCTGGGCCCTGACCCCTTGCGGGATGAGCAAAAGCAAAAACAAGAGGGTGATGCGTGCGTGTCGGTGGTGCATGAAGGGTATCCTCCGTCCATCGAGGGTTCTGAAGAAAAAGAAGGGGCAGGCCGGGCGTGCGAAGGTGAGCGAAAGGGGCACAACCGTCGGTTCTCCGCGCTCGCGCCCGCCGGGGTTCAAAAGTATTTGTTTGAACAGAACTCGAAGGGGGCGGGATGACCACTGCGGTCCCGGCGTTCGGGAAAAAAACGGGCGGAGGACGCGCGAGAGGGGCGGGCTTCGGTCAGTAATCGAAGCGCAGAGAGAAGACGGGGTAGCGACCGGGCAGCACGCGGGCGACGACGCCGACGCCGTCGGAGGCGTCCTCGAGGCTCCAGTCGTACACGTTCCGGCGGTTGAGCGCGTTGACGAGGTAGGCTTGCAGGCGCAGCGCAGCGCCGCGCCAGGCATGCGTGAAGGCAAGGCCGACGTCGAGGCGGAAGTAGGCGGGCCGGGTGTGCCCGTCGGGACGGTCGAGGTCGTACGGGCGGGCGTCGAAGAGGGTCTCCCGGAGGGAGAGGTAGTCGTAGTAGGCCTGGCGGAGCGCCCACCGCTGTCCCCATGCGCCCTCGCCGTTGGCGTGCGCCGAGAGGCCGGCGGCGAGCGGGACCTCGACGTCGAAGGCAAGGCGGTGTGGGAGGTTCCACGGGGTGTCGACGAGGCGGTCGTCGAAGCGCCCGGGATAGCTTCGCACGGCGTGGCTGAAGCTGTACGTGGCCGTGGCGGAGAGCCGACGCGCGGCGCGGTGGAGGCGCACGCTTCCACCCCAGGCATGGCCCCGCCCCGCCGCGACGAAGGCGGACTGCGGCAGGCGGATCGGCTGTGAGGGGTCGTCGGAGCGAAGCGCGAGCAGGGCCGCGTAGTCGAGGGTGAGCAGGCGCGGCTGCCATTTGTAATAGCCCTCCAGACCCAGCGACCAGCGCTCGCCGGGCATGAAGAGGGCGTCCGCCGCCAGGTGATAGACGCGCGGCGGCGCGGTGGCGCGGTCGAGCGGGAGCCAGAAGAGGATCGAGGGGACCGCCGCCGTGGGGCCGGAGCTGGTCAACTCGAACTGGTTGACGTACTGCCGGTAGAGGCCCGCCGCCGCGCGCAGGGCGTACGCCCCGATCCGGCTCGAAGCCCGGTCATACCGCAGCGTCAGGCGCGGCTCGGCATAGACGACGCGCCGGAGCGGGAGGTACGTCAGGCGGAGGCTCGGCTCCAGGGTCGTGCGCAGGCCGGGCGTGAAGACGCCCTTCAGGTAGCCGCCCAGTTCCCACGCCGCGCCTGTGTAGACGAAGGGTACGATGAACTGGTTGCCCAGCTGAAGGCGGCTGTCGGCGTGGTGAACCGCGACCCCGGCTTCCAGATGCCGCTGCGGGGAGAGGCTGTGGTTCAGCGTGGCCCGCAGGGAAAGCTCGCGGATCTCGTGATGCTCGTACGACCCGAAACTGGCGTCGAGCTTCTGCGCGAGCCGCGCGATGGTTTGCGTCACCGCCTCCGGGTCCCCCGAAGCTCCCGTGGGCGCGTTCTGAGCATGATAGCCGTACTGCGAGGCGTGCCGGCTCAGGCCTCCCTGGACGGTGGCGACCGAACGCGCTCCGAGCAGCCAGGTGTCCCGGACCTGCCCCACCCAGTTTGCCCAGTCGTACGCGTCGCGGGTGAGCATGACGTGGTCCTCGGGCGTGAGCGGGAGGGCGTTCACTGCCGCCAGTTCCGAGCGCACCCGGTTGCGCGCGCGGTAGAAAGAGGCGTCGAGGAGGTGGAACGGACTCAGGCGAAGCCGGGCCGCCGCGTGGACGTCGGAGAAAGCCACCTCGGGGCGACGGCGGGACACGGTGAACGTGGACGTGTTGACCGGCTCCTGAATCCAGATCGAGGCGAGCCGGGGATCGACGGCGTTCCACCGCCGCAGCAGTTCATCGACGCCGGGATCCCGGTACACCCCCCACAGGCTCGAACGCGCGGCGATCATCACGGAAGCCCGCCGACGACCCGGAAGCGTGAAGCGGCGCTGGAGCTTGCCGTTGAGGCTCACCGGATCGACCGTCAGCGCCACGCGGTTCACCTCGCCCACGTCATGGGCAAGGGAGACGAGGCCGGAGAGGTGGCTGCCGAACTCTGCGCCGAAGCCGGCTTTGTGCACGGTCAGCCGTTCGAGCGCGAGCGGGCTGAACGCGCCGAGGTGTCGTCCCAGGCTGACGGGGTTGCGGACGGGCATGCCGTCGAGCAGGGTCAGGTGTTCGCCCGCGCCGCCGCCCTGGATATGCAGGTCCGCCAGGGGTTGTTGCGCCGAGACGCCGGCGAGCCGCCGCGCCCCCCGCACCACGTCGGAGGCCCCGGCGAAGGCGACGGCGCTCAGCCCGCTCCCGGTCATCATGCCGAGCCCGAGGTCGCTCGACGGCAGCCGCTGCGCCGGTCCGTCGATCACGATGGGTTTCATCATGGCCGGCTGTGGGCGGAGCGCGATCCGCACCCGTTCGTGGGCCTCCGGCGCGATCCATACGCTGTCCAGCTTCGGCTCGTATCCCACGTACGTGACGATCACACGGTGCAGGCCCGAGACGAGCGAAGCGAAGCTGAAGAGCCCGGCCTCGTTCGTCGTCGTGCCGGCGGAAGCGTCGGCCAGAAGCACGTTGGCGAAAGGCAGCGGCGCCCCCGTCTCGCCGTCGATGACGCTGCCGGTGAGGTCGCCGTAGCGGGCCGGAGCGCGCCGCGCGTCGATCAGAACGTATGCGCCCGAGGACGAGCGGACGTAGTCGAGCCCGGAGCCGGTGAGGAGGCAGCGCAACAGCCCCTCGACGGGCAGCTCCCGGCCCTCGCAATAGACCCGTTTGCCCGCCACCAGCTCGGACGTATAGACGAGGTCGACGCGGGTGAGGCGGACGAACGCTTCGAGGCCTTCCTGCAGGCGCGCGCCCCGAAGCACGAGCGTGTACACCGCGGCGCCGGCCTCCTGGCCGCGGACCGCCGGAGGCCCGGCCGCGCCGAGGAGGAGGATCAGAAAGAGGAAAGCCGGTCGTGCCCGCATGGCATGGTATGGGAAGGCCGGAAGGGGAAACGCGCCGCCCCGCGTGCAAGCGGCCCGGGGCGGCTCACGGCGCGTCGGGGGAGAAGAGGACGAAGCCCCGGCTCGTCTCCCGATACCGGCAGTTCTCCGCCAGACAGATGTCGTGAAGCACCTCCTCCGCCGAGACGGGGCGCATGTAAAACAGGGTCAGCGAGTCGGTCAGGGGGATCCCCGGTTCGGCTTCGAGCGTGAGCGCGTACCGGCGTTCCATCTCGGCGAGGATGGCCGAGAGCGGCTCCTCGACGGCGGTGAAGCCCCGGTTTCGCCAGGCCAGCGCCCGTTCGAGGTCTACGACCCTCGGCGCGGGAGGGGCCTTCGCCGAAGGCTGCGCCGTGACGCGGGCGGCCTGCCCGGCTTCGGAGAGCAGGATCGCGCGCCCGGGTCGCTTCGAGTCGATCACGCGGACGCGGCCGGAGGCGAGCAGCACGCGCGTCTCGGCGCCGACCGGCTCGCGCCGCGCCCGCACGTTGAACCGCGTGCCGAGCACCTCCACCCGCGCATTGAACGTCTCGACGACGAACGCGCGCCCGTCGTGCGCCACGTCGAAGAACGCTTCGCCTTCGAGCGTCGTCCGGCGCTCGGTCCCGGCGAAGGGCCAGGCCCGGAAGCCCCGCGCGTAGCGGAGGCGGGAGGCGCTGTTGAGCTGCACCGTCGAGCCGTCGGGGAGGGTCGCGGTGCGCTGGGCGCCCGGCGGCGCGACGATCGTCACCGGACGGCGCCACCACCCGAAGGCGAGCGTCAGCAGGACGATCACGGCGGCGGGCGCGAGGAGGGCCGGGCGAAGACGGCCGGGCCGTCGCGCCCGGCGGTCGGCCCGGCGTCGAGG
>NZ_JBWOPL010000058.1:0-5041 GCF_056451265.1 Rhodocaloribacter sp.
CGCCGCCCGCGCCCACGCCGAGGCCTCCGGCGGCGATGCCCGTCAGGTCGCCGCCCGCGCCCACGCCGAGGCCTCCGACGAAGACGCCCGTGAGCCGCTGCCCGCCGCCGATGCCGAAGGCCGCCGCCATGACGCCGCTCAGGTTGCGCCCGCTGCCGATGCCGAAGCCTCCCACCATCAGCCCCTTGATGTCGCGCCCGCTGCCCAGGCCGATGCCGCTCACGCCGACGCCCACGAGGTCCTCACTCGCCCCGAAGCCGATCCCCGCCACCATGATTCCCGCGATGCGCTCATCCACGTTCGCCGCGCCGAGGGCCACCGTCAGCCCGTTGATGCGGCGCGCACCCGTCAGCGGAACCCCCACCGCGACGCCGTTGACCGTGCCCTGCGCAGGCGTGTACGGAGACCACAGCGTCACGTTGACGCCGTCCACGCGCGCCATCCGCCGGTCCCGGTAGTTGAACCGCACGCCCGTGATGCGCCGGGAGTCGCCGAAGCTCACCCCCACCCCGTCGACGGTCAGGTCCAGGCTCTGTGCAGAGACGTCGGAGCCTAGAAGCGCGAGCGCGAGGGTGGCGAGCATAAGGAGTCGTCGCATGAGATCGGGAAGTGGGTTGGGGGAATGGGGGCGTGGAAAAATACACGAGCGCACCCTCCCGGAAGTTACACCTTGCCCGGCATTCCGTGCGATCGTTTTGTGAAAAGAACGGACGGGAAAAGGAGACGCGCGAGCAGGGGCGTATGCGTAAAATCCAGCCGCCGAGGGGTTGATGCCGGGCCTCGCGCCGCTCTGTGCGCTCCGGCAAAATCCCGTTTACAATGGCCCTTTTGACCGCGATTCCTTAGTATAAAGGCGCGTGGGTGCGACGGTTCGGTGCGCGTGCGATCGTTGATCCCTCAAATCTACAACAGTCAGGGTGAAAAGATGACCGCTCGGAGATCCTGGTGGACGGGCCTCGTGCTCATGATGGCGCTGCTCCTCGGCACGGCGGCGGGCGCGCGCGCCCAGGTGCAGATAGAAAATGCCTTCCCCAACCTCACCTTCCGTTTCCCCGTCGATATCCAGGCTCCCACCGACGGCACGGACCGCCTCTTCGTGGTGGGACAGGACGGCATCATATGGGTGTTCGACAACGACGCCGGCGTGATGCAGGCCACCGAGTTCCTCAACATCGAGAGTCGGGTGCTGTGCTGTGGCGAGCTCGGGCTGCTCGGCCTCGCTTTCCATCCCGACTATGCGAACAACGGCTTCTTCTATGTGAACTATACGGCCGCGAGTCCGATGCGCACGGTCATCGCGCGCTATAGCGTCACGGCGGATCCGGACGTGGCCGACCCGAACAGCGAACTCGTGCTCCTCGAAGTGGATCAGCCCTTCACGAACCACAATGCCGGGCAGCTTCGCTTCGGCCCCGACGGCTACCTCTACGTCGGTCTCGGCGACGGCGGCTCCGGCGGCGATCCGCAGGACAACGGCGAGGACCCCACCACGCTCCTCGGCTCCATGCTCCGCATCGACGTGGACGGGCAGACGGGCGGTGCGCCGGACTGCGGGGCCGGGCCGAACGCCAACTATACCATCCCGCCGGACAACCCGTTCGTCGGCGGGCCGCCCGCCAACTGCGACGAGATCTTCGCCTATGGTCTCCGCAACCCGTGGCGGTATTCCTTCGACGACACGGGCCGCCTGTGGGTGGCCGACGTGGGACAGAACGCGTGGGAGGAGATCGACTGGGTGACCTCCGGAGGCAACTACGGCTGGGACGTCATGGAGGGCAACCATTGCTTCGAGCCCGGCGTCGGGTGCGACATGACGGGGCTCACCCTGCCGGTGTGGGAGTACGGGCACGACGTCAACACGGGCGGCTTTGCCATCATCGGCGGAGCGGTCTACACCGGCGCTGCCTGCGCCGCCGACCTCGGCGGGCAGTACCTCTACGGCGACAACGTCACGGGCAACCTCTGGGCGCTCGCCTTCGACGACAACGGCGCCACCGCCAACACGATGCTCTTTCAGGACTCCGGCGTTTCGGTCACCGCCTTCGGCGTCGATGCCGCCGGCGAAATGTATCTGACCGACTACGGCACGAGCGGGACGATCCAGACCTTCACGTGCCAGGCGGCGGTGACCATCACGCTGACGCCCGAGAGCGCCGACCTCGTCATTCCACCCGAAGGCGGCAGCTTCAACTACGACCTCGACGTCGTCAACACCACCGCCGTCTCGCAGACCGTCGACATCTGGATCGTCATCTCGGGTCCCGGCATCACGCGCACCCTCGGGCCGGTGACGAAGACGCTCGCGCCGGGCGGCGCGCTCAGCCGGACGTTCACGCAGAGCATCCCCGCCGGCGCGCCTGCCGGGGCGTACACGCTCACCGGCAGCATAGGCTCCTTCCCCGTTGCCGACGACAGCGACGGTTTCCCCTTCACCAAGCAGGCCGGCTCCGCCGCGGGCAAGACGGCCCGCCCCGCGCCCCCGGGCGTTTCGTTCGAAGAGTGGCGATGAGGAGCTGTCCGGCGTCCCGTCGGCAAAGGCCGCACCCCCTTGCTCCCGCCCCGGAACACCGGGGACGTTGGTCTTGGACCGCAAGGGGGGGGCGGAGTGGATCAGAGGATGTGGCGAAGCACGTCTTCGTCGTGGGCGTCGGCGTTGTCGAGGATGAGGTGTCCCATGCGGTCGCGCTTGGTTCGCAGGTAGCGTTCATTGACGGCGTTCGGGGGGATCTCGATGGGCACACGCTCGACGATCTCCAGCCCGTACCCGGCCAACCCGATGCGTTTCGTCGGGTTGTTCGTCATCAGCCGGAGCTTGCGCACGCCGAGGTTGCGGAGGATCTGGCAGCCGATGCCGTAGTCGCGGTGGTCCATTTGAAAGCCGAGGGCCTCGTTGGCTTCGACGGTGTCGAGTCCCTCTTCCTGAAGCCGGTAGGCGCGGAGCTTGTTGAGCAGCCCGATGCCGCGCCCTTCCTGTTTCATGTAAAGCACCACGCCGCGCCCCTCGGCCTCGACTTGCCGGAGCGCCCGGGCAAGCTGGTCGCCGCAGTCGCATCGCATCGAGCCGAAGATGTCGCCGGTGACGCACTGGGAGTGGACGCGCACGAGCACGGGGTCGTCTTCGTCCCAGACGCCCTTGGTCAGGGCCAGGTGCACGTCGCCCGTGAGGCGTTCCTCGAAGGCGACCAGACGGAAGTCGCCGAAACGGGTGGGCATCGCTACGTCCACGACGCGACGGATGAGCTTCTCGTGGCGCATCCGATAGGCGATCAGGTCTTTGATCGTGATGATGCGCATGTCGAACTTTCGGGCGATGGCCTTCAACTCCGGCACACGGGCCATCGTGCCGTCGTCGTTCATGATCTCGACGAGCACGCCGGCGGGAAAGAGACCGGCCATGCGGGCCAGGTCGACGGCGGCCTCGGTGTGTCCCGCGCGGCGCAGCACACCGCCCTCTCGGGCGCGGAGGGGAAAGACGTGTCCGGGGCGTCCGAAGTGGTGCGGGTGTGCCTCGGGGTCGGCCAGCGCGCGGATGGTTCTGGCGCGGTCGGCGGCGGAGATGCCGGTCGTCGTGCCGAAGTTGTAATCGACCGAGACGGTGAACGGAGTATCGTAAAGGGCCGTGTTCGAGGTGACCATCATGTCGAGTTCGAGCGCGACGGTGCGCTCGCGCGTGAGGGGCACGCAGATGAGCCCGCGCCCTTCTTTCGCCATGAAGTTGACCTGCTCCGGGGTCACCCGCGCCGCCGCGCCGACGAAGTCCCCCTCGTTCTCGCGGTCCTCGTCGTCAACCACGATGATGAGGCGCCCCGCCCGGATGTCGGCGAGGGCGTCTTCGATGCGGTCGAATCCGTCTATCGGGTCGTTTTCACGTTTCATGGGCGTCCGTATGCGGTTGTTCGGTGGCGCTTCGGGCGAAGCACGGGTTTGAACGGGAGGGCGAGGAGCAAGTTCTATCCTCATGCGACCTTCAAACGCGCAGCGGGCAGGTGGGGAGCCCGGCGTCGTTCCGCAACCCCTCGCGGTCCCGGTCGTAGGCGCGGTCTTTCGAACGGATTTTCCATGTTCTCGAAACAAGGGGTACGAATGAAAAAGGTTTGCATCGTTGGCGCTTCGGGAAAGCTCGGGAAATACATGGTGCAGCATGCGCTGGAGCGCGGCTATGAGGTGGTGGGCGTCTGCCGGCCCCGGAGCGTGGACAAGCTCGAAGCCTTCGCCGATCGCATCACGATCGTTCCGGGTCGGACGAACGATCCGGAGGTCATCCGCGAGGCCGTAGCAGGTTGTGACGGGGTGCTCACCGTGCTGGTCCCCTGGGGCATGGAACGGTACGCCTCGGGCACGGCCCAGGCCGTGCTCGACCACGCCCGCCCGGACGCGCGCCTGGTCTTCTCCTGTGGCTGGCACATCACGAAAGACGGGCAGGACGTGTACTCGTGGCGGTTGCGCGCCGTCGTCGCGGTTTTCGGTCGGCTGGCGCGGTGGGCGCGCCTCGTGGATCTCGACGATCAGGTGGAAGCGTGTCGTCGCGTTTTCGCCAGCGATGCCCGGTGGACCGTCGTGCGGGGGAGCGACCTCGAAGAAGGGGAAAGCCAGGGCCTTCCCGTATGGAGCCGGCGCGTGGGCGACCCCATCCTCGAGAGCAATCGCACGCGCCGCGTGGACTTTGCGCTTTTCATGGTGGCTGCGCTCGAAGACGATGCGCTCCTCCACGAGGCTCCGGCAATTGTCGGGCGTCGGACGCCTTCGGCGCTCGCCCACGCCCGCGCTCCCGCGCACGCCTGAAGTCCCGTATTTCCCCCGGCGGCCGGACCCCGTGTGGTTCGCCTCCCCCTGCCGCGCCTGGCCGAGGGCGAAGCCGCCAACCTCACCGTCTTCGACGCCGAGACGCGGTGGACCTTCGAGGAACGGCACATCCGTTCGAAAAGCCGAAACACGCCGTTCGTCGGCTTCGAGATGGTCGGACGGGCATGGGCGGTCTATAACAAGGGCCGGTTCGTGGAGAACGAAGCATGAATACGAAAACGGACCGCCCTCCGTGGAG
>NZ_JBWOPL010000059.1:0-21003 GCF_056451265.1 Rhodocaloribacter sp.
TGAGATGTGTTTATATCCTTATGGATGGGACTCGCTTGCATCTTACCTCTTTCCGGCATCGTACAGCACCTGAAAGGTTGCCCTGGAGCCGTCCCGTCACATAGGTCCGGGCAGCGATATTTTTTTATTTCCCGGCGTTTTCGATAGGTGTTCATCCCGGGCCGAGTGTAGGAACTATTTACCGGCACGGAATAATTATGAGAAGGGCATGTATTCACAGTTTCAGCATAAGGTCGTGCTTCTGACATCGAGCTTCCAGTATCCCCCGCGCCGACTGCTTTTCGGGCGCGCGCGTCTGTATCTCGATCGCATCGAACTCACCGGTTGGCACGTCGGAGAGAAGTATCAACAGAGCATTCCACTGAACGAGGTTTGCCGCATCGAATGGCGCCTCGAGGCTGCCGACGGTCCAAACGTCATTTTCCACATGGAAGACGGCAGTTCGTTTCCGCTCATCCTGAAACAGGGCGCGCTCTGGAAGCATACGCTAGAAGAGCGCATGCGGTGGAGCACACCCGGCCGATATCTCCTCACGCCGTCCCGACCACAACCCGACCTGCCGCTTCAGGACGTGGTCGCGTTTACCACGGGCATGGGCTGAGCCGGCGTCCGTTTTCACCGGCAGGGCTCACTCCGATCCCCGAAGCCGCTTCGATCCCCGGTCGAGCGGCTTTTTTTCGGTTCCGCGCAAACACGCCCGGGTGTTCCAAGCCTCCGGAGTTTTTCCTACCTTGTGCGCCGACGCCCCTCGTTCCACCCGCCCATTCGGAGCCGCCTTGCCCCCCTCCCCCAAGGTTTATGACCGCCGCGCCGTCGTCGCCTGGAGCGTCTACGACTTCGCCAACTCGGCTTTCACCACGCTCGTCGTCACGTTCATCTATGCGACCTTCTTCACCGTCGGCATCGCAGCGGACAAGGTGGAGGGCACGGCGCTCTGGTCCCTCGGCGTGACGATCACGGGGCTGGTGGTTGCGCTCCTCTCCCCATACGCCGGCGCCATCGCCGACCGGGGCGGCTACCGCAAGCGGTTTCTCCTGATCTCGACGGTCGTGTGCGTGGCCGCCACGGTCCTGCTCTATTTTCCCGTCAAGGGACAGACGCGCCTGGCGCTCACCATCTTCGTCGTCGCCAACATCGCCTTCGAGATGGCGAACGTCTTCTATAACGCCTTCCTCCCCGACCTCGCGCCCCCGGAACGGATCGGGCGCATCTCCGGCTATGGTTGGGCGCTCGGCTATCTGGGCGGCCTGCTCTGCATGGTGGTGGCGCTCTTCGCCTTCGTCAACCCGGAAACGCCGCTCTTCGGCTTTCCGAAAGAGACGGACGCGCACATCCGAGCAACGAATCTGCTCGTGGCTGCATGGTTCGCCCTTTTCAGCATCCCCATGTTTCTTTTCGTGAAAGAGCGGAAGAAGCCCAGACCCCTTGACGGCAAAAAGCTGATCGCAGCGGCCAACCAGCAACTGGCCTCCACGTTCCGGGAGATCCGGAAGTTTCGCCAGGTGTTCCGTCTGCTGCTGGCGCGCCTCATCTACAACGACGGGCTGATCACCATCTTCGCTTTTGGAGGCATTTACGCGGCAGGCACGTTCGGCTTCACCACACGAGACATCATCATCTTCGGCATCGCGTTGAACGTCGCCGCGGGGCTGGGGGCATATGCCTTCGGCTTCATCGACGACCGCTTCGGCGGCAAGACGACGATCCTGATCTCGCTCGTCGGGCTGGCCGGGGCAAGCCTCCTCGCCGTGCTGACCACCAGCCGGCTCCTGTTCTGGGTCGCTGCCGTGCTCATCGGCCTGCTCGCCGGTCCGAACCAGTCGGCCAGCCGCTCGCTTCTCGGGCGCTTCGTCCCCTACGACATGGAGAACGAGTTCTACGGCTTCTTCGCGTTCTCCGGAAAGATGACGGCCTTCCTCGGCCCGTTCCTCCTCGGGCGCCTCACCACCCTTTTCGACAGCCAGCGCTTCGGCGTCGCGACCGTACTGCTTTTCTTCGTCGTCGGAGCGATCCTTCTCCTCCGCGTCGATGAAAAAGAGGGCATCGCCGTCGCCGGACGCCGACAGGGCCTGCCCGCATCGAAGGACGCTTGACCCCCACGAACGATTTTCAACATGACCGAAAACGCATTCCCGACCATCCGAGACGTCGCCGAGGCGCTGGAGGCGTGGGCGCCCCCCGGCTCGGCGCAATCGTACGACAACGTGGGTCTGCAGGTAGGCGACGCCCGGCGGCGCGTCGAGCGGGCCGTCGTCGCCCTCGACCTGACGCCCGCCGTGATCGAGGAGGCCCGCGCGCGCCGAGCCACGCTCATCCTCACGCACCACCCGCTCCTTTTCCGTCCGCTTCGCCACCTCACCCCGGAGGGCTTCGTGAACGGCCTCGCCCTGCGCCTGGCCGAAGCGGGCATCGCGCTGTACAGCATCCACACCAACCTCGACGCCGCGCACGGAGGCGTCTCGTTTGCCCTGGCCGAACAGCTCGGCCTCACCGACGTCCGTTTCCTCGAACCTCTTGCCGACAGCCTGTACAAGCTCGTCGTCTTCGTCCCTCGCACGCACCTGGACGCCGTTCGGGAAGCGCTGGCCGAAGCCGGAGCGGGCCGCATCGGCGACTATGAGGCCTGCGCCTTCGCCGTCGAAGGAACGGGTTACTTCCGCCCGGGCGCGCATGCCCGCCCGTTCATCGGCGAGGCGGGCGGCGCGCTCGAAGCCGTTGCGGAGACGCGGCTGGAGGTCGAAGTCGCGCGGTGGGACCTTGCCCGCGTGGTTCGTGCGATGAAGGCGGCGCATCCGTATGAGGAGGTGGCCTACGACGTGTACCCGGTGGCGCAGCCCGGCACGCGCACCGGCCTGGGCGCCGTCGGGCGGTTGCCGGAGCCGGAGCCGCTTCGGACGTTCCTCCGGCGCGTGGCCGAACGCCTGGACGCCGAAGCCCTCCGCTACGTAGGCGACGACGAAGCCCGCGTCGCGACCGTCGCCGTATGCGGCGGCTCGGGCAGCGACTTCGTCCGGCACGCCCTCCGCCAGGGGGCCGACGCCTACGTCACCGCCGACGTGACCTACCACACCTTCTTCGACGTGCTCGACGCCGAGGGCCGTCCCCGCATGGCCTTCATCGACGCCGGACATTATGAAACCGAAGCCGTCACTGAAAAGCTGCTCTGCCAGTGGCTGCAGGCGCGCTTTCCCGGGGTCGAATGGATGCGCACCCGCACACGCACCAGCCCCGTCCGCTCTTTTACGCAAGGCAGACCTTCGCGGGAAGAATGACGAACTTTCGGAAGCCCGGCACGTTCTATTAGATCCGGAATGCCATTGAAACCAACACTGAAAGGAATAACCAAGCTATGTCCCACGACTCCAGCATCGGCGAACAGCTTAAGGCCCTGATCCGGCTGCAACACATCGACAGCCAGATCGATCAGATCAAAAAGCTGCGAGGCGATCTACCCGAGGAGATCCGAGACCTCGAGGATGAGCGGGCGGGTCTGGAAACGAGGCTCGACAACTACAAGCGGGAACAGGAAGAAAACGCCATCGCCCGCCGCCAGGCCGAACTCGACATCAAGGAGAGCGAGACCCTGATCGGGCGGTACGAGGAGCAACAGCTTCAGGTGCGTAACAACCGGGAGTACGACGCGCTGACGAAAGAGATCGAAGCGCAGAAGCAGCGGATTTTGAACGCCAAAGCCCGAATCGAGGAGATCGACGGCTCGGCGGAATCCCGCGCGGCTGCCGTGACGGATGCCGAGGAACGCCTCAAGTCGCTCGAAGAGATTCTCGAAGGCAAGCGGAAAGAGTTGCAGGAAGTGCTCGAAGATACGAAGCACGAGCAAGCGGACCTCGAGACGGCCCGCCAGGAAGCCGAAGCCGCCGTCGACCGCCGCTATCTGCGGGCGTACCACCGTCTGCGCAGCCGCCTCCGCGACGGGCGCGCCGTGGTGCCGCTCCTGCGCGGCGCCGCCGCCGGCTTCGCCGTACCGCCGCAGCGACAGGTCGAGATTCGCCAGCGCAACCGCATCGTCGCCTGTGAACACACGGGCCGCATCATCGTCGATCAGGAACTCTTCGAATCGACCATCAAGGAGATGCAACTCGGGGAAGCCGAAGTATAAACGGTCCCCGTCCGCTTTTCGGAAACCGACAATCGTGCGTCGGCCGGATCATCGCGTCCCGGGAAACCGGGATGAGGAAAGTCCGAACACCACAGGGCTCCGTGCTTCCTAACGGGAAGGCACCATCCGTTCCACGGATGGTGACGGCACGTGCAACAGAAAACAGACCAGCCGATGGCTCCGGCTTGCCCGGAGCACAGGTGATGGGTGAAATGGTGGGGTAAGAGCCCACCAGCGTCCCGGGCGACCGGGGCGGCTAGGTAAACCCCACGGGGTGCAAGGCCAAACAGCGCCGCACCCGCCCGATCCGTCGGGACGGGATAAGGTGGCCCGCCGAAACGGCGGCGCGGGTAGGCCGCTAGAGGCCGTCGGTGACGGCGGTCCCAGATAAATGATGATCTCCCCGGTCCGGGTCGGCGGCGACCCCCCGGGCAGACAGAATTCGGCTTACAGGCCGGCGCACGCCGCCAACGCATGAAAGGCAGTCCCTCGCCGGAGGGGCTGCCTTTCGTTGTCTCCGGCTTCGCCGCCGCGCTCCCCTCGCCCGAGGAACCACACCCGTCGCACAAAAAAACCCGGAACGACCTTTCGGCGCATTCCGGGGTATCTTTTTGCGAAACTCAGCCGTCTCCGGCGGAATCGAGAACGTCAGTTGTTGCCGCCGTCATTGCTCGGAGGCGGAGCGGGCTGCGCTTCACCGGCGGGCGGCGGTGCCTGCTGCTCCGTGCCCTGCGCGCGTTGTTGAATCACGCTCTCCTGCTCTCCCCCCTTGTCGATGGTGAAGTTGGTCAGGATGCAGAGTACGATGAAGGCCGTCGCCAGCGTCCAGGTCGCCTTTTCGAGGAAGTCGGGAGCCTGACGCGAGCCGAGGATCTGCGTCGTTGCGCCGCCGGAGGCGATGCCGGCCAGACCACCACCCTTTCCGCTTTGCACGAGGATCACGAGGATCAACAAGATGGCGATGATCGCGATGAGAATGATCAGAAAAGTGAACATACGTCGAGCCAGGATAAGTTTACAGAGTCTGTCAAGATAAGCCATCGACCGAGCGGGCACAATTCTTTCCCGAGAAGTTCACGCATCCCGGCTCCTCCGGCGCGCCAGAAAGGCTTCCGCCAGCATCAGGCCCGCCACGGTCTTCATGTCCCGCAATTCCCCCCGTTTCGCCCGATCGACAGCCTCGGTGAACGCCATCGGGACGAGTTCGATGAACTCGCCGTCGCTCAGGTCGCGCGCGCCCTCGGTGAGCTCTTCGGCCAGAAAAAAGTGGATCACCTCGTTGCTGTATCCGATGCACGGGTTCAGCGCGGCGAGGCGGGTGAGCCGTCCGGCCCGGTAGCCGGTCTCCTCGCGGAGTTCGCGCGCCGCGACCGCCTCCGGGCCCTCGCCCGCCACGTCGATCTTTCCGGCGGGCACTTCGAGGAACGTGCGGCGCGGCGCATATCGGAACTGGCGCACGAGGAGCGTACCGCCGTCTTCGAACAGAGGCACGACCGCCGCCGCACCGGGATGATCGATCCATTCGCGGACCGAGGGGCGGCCGTCGGGCAGGCGCACCCGGTCTCGGCGCACCCGGAGGAGCACCCCATCGAAAACGGCGGTGGTTTCGAGCGTCTTTTCTTCGAGGCTGTTCATCGCTTCCCTCACGGTCATGCCCGGAGAAAGGTACGCCCCCCACGCTGCCCTTTCACCCGGGCGACCGCTTTTTCTATCGAGCTTCATCCGAGCGCGCGAGCAGGACGGCGGCCGCCGCCGCGATCCCTGCCGTCTCGGCCCGGAGCCGCCGCGGACCGAGCGAGACCGCCCGATACCCGGCGCGCCCCGCCGCCTCGACCTCGTCGTCCGTGAACCCGCCTTCCGGTCCCACGAGCACGCGCACCCGACGCGCCGATGGACACGCCTGGAGCGTTGAAAGAAGGCTCACCGGGCCGGTCTTCTCGTGACAGATCACCCCAAGATCGGGGGGATCGGATTCGAGATGGTTCGCGAACGACTCCGGCGGGGCAAAGCGGGGCAGACGGCTCCGCCCGCATTGCTTCATCGCCGCCACCATGATCCGTTGCGCCCGCGAGGCCCTGACCACGGTCTTCTCCGTGCGCGCCGTTAGCAGCGGCGCCACCGTCGTCACGCCCAGTTCGACGGCCTTTTCGAGGAAGGTCTCGAACCGGTTCGGGTTTTTGAGCACGGCGATGCCGACGGTGAGGTCATAGTCCGGCTCTCCCACGTTGAGGCGTCGTTCGAGGATGACCCCGCTCGCGTGTTTCTTGTTCACGCGATCGAGCCGGACGCGGTACCACCCCCCCTCGCCGTCCACCACCACCACCTCGTCGCCCGCGCGGCGGCGAAGCACACGGACGGCATGCCTCGCTTCCTCCTCCGGCAACCGCAGACGGTCCCCCTCGACGAAGGACGGCGGCGCATAATGTGCGGTGATGAGGTTCGTCACGGCATTCGTTTCTGCAAGGGTGAGACCGGAAAATACGCGCGCATCGAGGCCAAACGCCAGCCTCACAGCCCGAACGAGAGTCCGACGTGCACGCGTCCGTTGGTCGGGCCGTCCTCGGAATTGACGGCATAGCTCGTATTGATCAGTCCTATCGGCGCCCGGAACTGGATGCCGAGCCCATAGCCGGGATAAAAGCGCCGCGCCGGCGCAAGCCCGGCCGCCTCGGGCGTGTCCACGTAGCCGAGATCGAAGAACACGTAGGCATAGGAGAGGCGTTCGATCTGATACCGGTATTCGACGAAGGCGCGCGCAACGAAGCGGCCCCGGAAGCGGTCCTCGTCGTAGCCGCGCAGCGAGGAAGCGCCGCCGAGGCGGAAGAGGTCGCTCTCGTCATACGTATTGCTGAGGAGCACGCCTGCTTCGCCGCCGAGGGCGAGCACCTGTCGCCGAAGCGCAGGCAGGAACAGCCGGAATCGCGCCTGGAGCCGCTGTTGGCGAAGCGCCGACCCCTCGCGCGTCGTGTCCCCCTCGGCGGTGAGCACCGCGGCGGTGCGCTCCTTTCGCCCGCGCTCGAAGTTCGTCTCCACGACGAAGCCGCGCCGGGGGTTGACGCTCTGGTCGAGATGACGATACCGAACGCCGAGGCCGGCAAAAAAGGCGGAGGCGCGGGGGATGCGCTGGGTTCCACGGCTTAACTGCAGCCCGGCTTTCCCCGGATTGGTCGTCTCACGGGTGACCGTGACGAAGGCCTGGAAATCCCCGGTGAGACGATAACTGAATTCGGCCTGATAGCGCTGTTTGCCGTAGGTCGAGTCCTGCTGTAGGCCCTCGAAGCGCCCTTTGCCGCCGACGGGAAGCCCGAGCAGGAAAGGATCGGAGAAGCTCGCATCGACGCTGCTGACCTGTCCCGGCAGCCGGTTGAGCCGAAGCGAGATCACGCGCCCGCCTCCGAAGAGGTTGTGCAAGAGGATGTGCCCGTTCCCGACGATGCTGCCCGATCCGTTTCCTCCGGCTGGCGGCAGATAGCCGAGCACGAGGTCGAACGAGCCGGGCGACGCCTCTTTGACCCGGACCCGAAGCGCCGTCGCCCCGTCTTTCTCCAGAACGAGTTCGGGCGGCCCGACCTCTTCGAAGAAGTCGCTCTCCTCCAGCCTGCGGCGGATCTCGTCCGGATCATATGCCGGCGCCGGAGCGCCGATCCGCACCCCCGCCAGCCGCGCCACATAAGCGGCCTGCGTGCGCTCGGCTCCGATGAGTTCCACGCGGTCGATCACGAGCGCGCCGCCCTCTTCGACGCGGATCGTCAGCGCCAGGCGGGGCGGGTCGCCGGGCAACAAACCGACATCTTCGATGCGGATCTGCGCCAGCGGATAGCCCGCTGCCTCGTAACGAAGCAGCATGCTTTCGAGGTCCGCTTCGAGGCGCTCCGGATCGAGCGGGCGGCCGGGGCGGGTCTGCATGGCGTCGAGGAGCGCGAGCGAGTCGAGCGCGGTGACGCCGAGCAGCCGAATGCGCCCGATGCGCACTTTCGGCCCTTTCGTCACGTAGAGCCGCACTTCCGGCGGTTGCGTATCTTCGATGATGCGAACGGAATCCAGCGTCGCATAAAAATGGCCTTCACGCCGAAGGACCGCGAGCGCCCGCGCCGCCGCTGCGTCGAGGCTGTCGAGCGGGAGCGCCCGGGCGAGCGGCCACGGCGCCTCCCGTCCATCGGAGACGAGCGTCCATCGCGCCGGCGGAGCGAGCGAGTCGGGCGGGGCGGCGGTCTGCCCCCACGCCGAGCCGATCAGCGCGAGGCTCCCCAGCACCCCCGCCGCAATCCGGCGGAATCCATATATTGACCTCGAAACGGACACGAACGGGAAGGAGATGATTCGAAACGCAGGAATTGTGGCAGGAGCGGCGCTCGGCGCACTCGCGCTGGCGCTCGCGCTTGCTCCGGGCAGGCCGCTTGCTTTCACGGACGGAGCGTACGCCCTCGCCCCGCCTTCGGTTCGTGCCCTTCTCGTTCGCGGCGATACGCTGCGCCCGACGGTTCGCGCCGGGGAACCCCTCATCCTCGCCCTTCCCGACACCCTCGACGCGCGCCCCGTGGCGGCGTATGCCGTCGTGCGCGCCCCCGCGCTGAGCTGGCTCGTGGACCGGTCCTTCCTCTGGCGCACCCGCCCCGGGGATGCCGGCACGCACCGCCTCCTCTTCAAGGTCGCTTTCGCCGAAGCTCCCCCCGAGACGCTCGTCGTGCGCGTGAAGGTAGAACCACGGCGGTGAGCCGCCACCAGCGCGCCGACCGTTGCGCGAACGCCGTCGCGAAGGGATCTCTTTGGTCGAAGGATACATAGAACGTGCGCGGCAGTCCCTGCCTTGCCGGACGCCGCGACGGTTCACCCTCGAAGCGTTTTCCTGCTCTCTGCGTTGCCCATGGAAGACCCCGGGCCCATCCGTATGCTGCTCGTCGGAGCCGGGCGCGCCGGCCTCCTGTTCCTCCGGCTGTTCCAGCCGCATGAGGGCGTGGTCATCACTGCCGTGGTGGATCGCGACCCGAACGCGCCGGGGCTGGCCGCCGCCCGGGAGCGTGGACTTCCAACGGGCCCCAGCCCCCTCCCTTTCCTCGAAGATCGGTCGCTCGACCTCATCGTCAACGTAACGGGCAGCGCGGCGCTTCAGGATCTGCTGGCGCAGCGCAAGCCCCCGAAAACCGAGTTGCTGGGCGGGTCGGCAGCGTTGCTCCTCTGGACTCTGTTGCGGGAATATGAGGAGAAAGCCGCCCTCGAAGGCCGGTTCGAGTTAATCGAGCGGGAGCTGGCGCGGCACAAGGAGAACGCCTTCCTCGTCGGCAACGACCCCCGGATGCTCGAACTGAGCCGTCAGATCGCGCGGGTGGCGCCCACTCCCACGCCGGTGCTCATCCTCGGCGAGACCGGGACGGGCAAAGAGGTCATCGCGCGCGCCCTTCATCAGAACAGCCTCTCGCGCCACCGCCCCCTCGTCTCGATCAACTGTACGGCCTTCAGCCCCACCCTCATCGAGAGCGAGCTCTTCGGATACGTCAAAGGCGCCTTCACCGGAGCCGCCGCGGACCGCCCCGGCCTGCTCGAAATGGCCGACGGCGGCGCGGTCTTCCTCGACGAAGTCGGCGACATGCCGCTGGAGATGCAGGCCAAACTGCTTCGCTTTCTTCAGGAAGGCGAGATCCGGCCCGTCGGCAGCCCCGTCACCCGAAAGGTGCAGGCCCGCGTCATCGCCGCCACCAATCGCAACCTTCAGCAAGCCGTCGAGGCAGGCGCCTTCCGCGCCGACCTCTTCTACCGGCTCAACACCTTCACGCTCCACGTGCCCCCCCTCCGGGAGCGCCGCAGCGACATCCCGCTCTATGCCTACCATTTTCTCGAAAAGGCTCAGGCCAAAGTCAACAAGCGCGTGTCGCTGATTGCCGCTTCCGCGCTTGCCACGCTCCAGAGGTACGACTGGCCCGGCAACCTGCGTGAGCTCGCCAACGTGATCGAGCGGGCCGTGGTGCTGTGCGAGGGCGACAAGATCGAGGTCCGGCACCTGCCGCTGGGGCTGCAGCCCGAGCATGCCGGGAGCGCGCTCGATGAGGAGACGCTCGAAAAGGGCCTCGCGGCGCTCAAGACACAGATGATCGAGCAGTTTGAACGAGACGCGCTGAGCCGCTATCTGGCCGAATGCGGAGGCAACATCACCCGTGCGGCCGAGGCCGCGAAGATCTCTCGGCGCACCTTCCATCGGCTCCTCAAAAAACACGGCGTCTCGGCGCAATCCTTCTCCCCCGAGCGCTCATGACCTCCCCCCTTCTCATCGACCTGCTCATCTTCGACCTCGACGGCACCCTTGCCGACACCCGTCGCGACCTGACCGACGCCGTCAACCACGTGCGCGTCGCGTTCGGCCGAGCGCCGCTCGACGTGCGGACGGTCACCGGCTATGTGGGCGACGGCGTGGCGAAGCTTCTCGAACGCGCGCTCCCGCGCCTCTCCGCCTCCGAGCGCGCCGAAGCCCGCGCCGCCTTCGACGCCTTCTATTCCTCCCACTATTGCGACCACACCCGCCCCTATCCCGGCATAGCCGAACTGCTCGAGCACTTTGCGCACAAAAAGCGCGCGGTGCTCACGAACAAGGCCGAGCCGTTCGTCGCGCCGATGCTCGAACGCATGGGCTTGCGCGCGTGCTTCGACGCCGTGCAGGGCGCCCGGCCCGGCCTGCCCGCCAAGCCCGACCCCGCCCCCGTGCTGCGCCTGCTCGATCGCTGCAGCGCGGCGCCCGAACGCACGCTCCTCATCGGCGACAGCCCTCAGGACATCCGCGCCGGTCAGGCGGCCCACGTGCGCACCTGCGCCGTCACGTACGGCTTCCGACCCGCCGCCGAACTGCGCGCCCTCGCTCCGGACTTCCTCATCGACCATCCGCTGGCGCTCCGCTCGCTCCTACGATGAAATAGCGACACGTATGTCCCATTTGCAGAGACATTATGGTCACATTCCTTCAACACCTTTTTTCCTGCGCATTCGTCCCGATTTCTACGTTTTACAAATCTCACACCTTTACTTTCCCTTCTCCCCTCCATTAAAGTGAGACTTACGCGTCACACTTCGTCATTTCATGCATTGGTCCAAAATTTCCCATAAGTAGTTTGCGATCAACAAGATAGATACACCTGCTCCATCTATTGATGCGACCCGGCACGGGGCTTGTCATGAGAGGAGGTGATCGCTCGAAACGCCGGTTCAAGCCGCCTTCGCACGAGCGTGCCATCCTTTCCCCTTTTCTATGAAAGCCCTGATTTTCGACGTAGACGGCACCCTGGTAGACACGGAGCGCTACGGTCATCTGCCGGCGTGCAACGATGCATTTGCCGCGCTTGACCTCCCCATCATCTGGACCTGGGAAACCTTCAAGGCGATCCAGCACACGCCCGGCAATGCCCGTCGGCTGCGCTGGTGGCTGGAGCAGCATACGGATATGCCCCTTCGTGAGATCGATCGTCTGGTAGAGCAGTTCATTCCACTCAAGCAAAGCATCTACATCGAGCAGTATCTGCCCGCGCTCCGGCTGCGTCCCGGCGTCGAGCGGATCATTGCCGAAGCCGTCGAAGCCGGGTTGCGGCTGGCCATCGTCTCGGTTTCGCACGAGGCGCAGATCCACGCATTGCTTCGGACGCACCTCGCGCCGTATTACGAACGATTCCGTCCCATCCTGGGGAAAGAGTCGGGGCCGAAGACCGGCGAGCAGGGATTCCTCTATGAGCGATGCCTGGCCGAGATGCGTCTTGCTCCGCACGAGGCGATTGTCGTGGAAGACTCGGAGAGTGGTTTCCGCGCGGCCAAACGCGCCGGGCTCCCCACGGCGGTGATCTACAACGACTATACGTTCGGGCACGCCTTTCCCGGCGCCGAACTGGTGGCTCGCAGTCTGGAGCCGCTGAGCCTCGACACGCTCACCCGTCTCTGCGCCGCTGCGATCCCCATGCCATACCCGAACTAGCCCGCTTTTTTTCCTCCCGACGCCCACGTTCCTTTTTCGACCACAAACCACGCACAGCCCCATGAGCACTCCCAACGGCAACGCCCCCCGATCCCACTTCAAAGCCGGCGTGGTGGAATACAGCTCCGCCGACCGCTTCTACTACGATCCAGGCTATACGCCGAAGGACACGGAACTGCTGGCCGCTTTCCGCATCACGCCGCAAGCGGGCGTGCCGTGGGAGGAAGCCGCCGCCGCCGTCGCCGCCGAGTCGTCTTCCGGCACCTGGACCACCGTCTGGAGCGACCTGCTGACCGACCAGGCCCGCTATGCCGGTCGCACGTACCGCATCGAGTCCGTGCCGGGCCGCGACGACCAGTTCATCGCCTACATCGCCTACCCCCTCGACCTGTTCGAGGAAGGGTCGATGCCGAACCTGCTCTCCTCCATCGTGGGCAACGTCTTCGGGTTCAAGGCCATCCGCGCCCTTCGGCTCGAAGACCTCCGCATCCCCACCGTCTTGCTGGCTACGTTCGGCGGCCCGCCGCACGGCATCCAGGTGGAGCGGGACATGCTCAACAAGTACGGCCGTCCGTTGCTCGGCGCGACGATGAAGCCCAAACTCGGCCTCTCGGCCAAGAACTACGGACGTGTGGTATACGAAGCGCTGCGGGGCGGGCTCGACTTCACGAAAGACGACGAGAACATCACCTCGCAGCCGTTCATGCGCTGGCGCGACCGGTTCTCCTTCGTGATGGAGGCCGTGCTCAAGGCCGAAGCCGAGACCGGCGAGCGCAAGGGGCATTACCTGAATGTGACCGCCGGCACGATGGAGGAAATGTACAAACGCGCCGAGACGGCCCGGGACTTCGGCGCGCCCATCATCATGGTGGACTACCTCACGGTCGGCTTTACCGCCTTTGCCTCGCTGACGAACTGGTGCCGGGACAACGGCGTGCTCCTTCACGCCCACCGCGCCATGCATGCCGTCATGGACCGGCAGCCGAACCACGGCATCCACTGGCGGGTGCTGGCAAAGTGGTGCCGCGTCGTCGGGGCGGACCACGTGCACAACGGCACCGTGGTGGGCAAGCTCGAAGGCGAACGCGGCTCCACCCTCGGCTCGACCGACCTCCTGCGCGACCGCTACGTCGCGCGCGACCTCTCGCGCGGCATCTACTTCGACCAGGACTGGCTCTCGATGCCGGGTATGTTGCCGGTCGCCTCGGGCGGCATCCATGTCTGGCACATGCCGGAGTTGCTCGACATCTTCGGCGACGACGTCATCCTCCAGTTCGGTGGCGGCACGCTTGGCCACCCGTGGGGCAGCGCCGCCGGCGCCGAGGCCAACCGCGTGGCCCTCGAGGCCTGCGTGCAGGCACGCAACGAAGGCCGCGAACTGGTCAGGGAAGGACCCGACATTCTCCGCGCCGCCGCCGCCCATTCCCCGGCCCTCCGCGTGGCCCTCGACACCTGGCGGGACATCACGTTCGACTTCGACACCGTCGACCGGCTCGACGCGTCCCGGCAGGCCTGAGTCCTCCAAACCGCACCCCTTCTTTCGACGACGCTTTCAGGCTGCAGGCCCCTCCCGGCCCGGCCGCTCTTACCTCACAGACCCACAGACTCATGACCCCTACTCTGCGAACGGAAACCTTCTCGTACCTCCCGCCGATGACGGAAGCTCAGGTGATCGCCCAGATCCACTACGTCCTCGAGAACGGCTGGATTCCCGGCATCGAGTACACCTACGAGCCCGATCCCCGCAACTCTTTCTGGAATTTCTTCGAGCTCCCGCTCTTCGATGCGCAAGCTCCCGAGGATGTGCTCGAAACGCTCGAAGCCTGTCGCGCCCGGCACCCCGGGGCCTACATCAAGCTTACCGGCTACGACAACAGGCGCCAGGCCCAGGTGCTCGCCTTCGTGGTCGAACGCCCCGAAGCGACGACGTCGGCCGACTGACGGGCCGTCCCCCCACGATTCTTGTCATCGAAATCCACAGGAGGTATCCTCGTGCCCCGCGTCCTCAAACCCCAGACCATCATGCTCGGCATCGTCGGCGACAGCGCCAGCGGCAAGACCACGCTGACGCGCGGCCTGGTCAGCCTCTTCGGCGAGGAAAACGTCTGTGCCATCTGCTGTGACGACTACCACCGCTACAATCGGAAGGAGCGCAAAGAGATGGGCATCACCGCGCTCGATCCGGCCTGCAATTACATCGACATCATGGAGCAACACTTCCGCATGCTCCGGGCCGGCGAGCCGATTCTCAAGCCGGTGTACAACCACGGCACGGGCGACTTCGACCCGCCCGAATACGTCCGGCCCCGCCGGTTCGTCATCGTCGAGGGGCTGCTCGGTTTCCACTCGCGCGCCATGCGCAATTGCTTCGACATCAAGGTCTACCTCAATCCGAGCGAGCCGCTGCGGGCGGAGTGGAAGATCAAGCGCGACACGACGAAGCGCGGCTATACGCGCGAGCAGGTGCTGGCCGCCCTCGAAAAGCGCGCTCCCGACTCCGAAGCGTTCATCCATCCCCAGCGGGCGCATGCGGACCTCGTCGTGCAGTTTTATCCGCCGCCCGAGAACCGCCGAGAGACCGGCGCCCACCTCAACGCCCGTCTCGTGCTCCGGCCCACGATCCCTCACCCCGACTTCACGCCGTTCCTGCCCGACGAACGCTCCAACGGCGCGACGCCTTCCCTGCGCCTGGCCCTCGGTCGGGACGCCGGCAAGCCCGCCGACATCCTCGAAGTCTCCGGAAGCACGACCCCCGAGGAGACGACGGCCCTCCGCCGCCGCCTGCGCGAGCACTTGCTTCCGGAGGACTTCAACGGGCTGATCCCCGAAGGCTCCATCGGGATCTATTACGACGGAAAAGAAAAACGTCAGTCGTACCCGCTTGCCCTGACCCAGCTCCTGATCGCGTTCCACATGATCCAGGCGCAGGAGCAGTTGAAGGGCAAGACGCCGGAGCCCGGGGCCGGCGTCGCGGAACCGATCTGAAGCCCGCCTCCCCGCCCTCGTTCACCGACCCTCTCCTCCGCTCATGGATCTCCCCGCTGCTCCTCCCGTCCCGGTCACGGAACCGCCCCGCGCTCCGTTCGACGCCCCGCTCACCCGACGCCTCGCCGACACGATCCGAGGCCTTGCGATGGACGCCGTCGAGAAGGCCCGCTCCGGGCATCCCGGCCTCCCGATGGGCATGGCCGACGTCGCCGCCGTGCTGTGGACCCGTCATCTCCGGCACGACCCCTGCGACCCGCAATGGCCCGACCGGGACCGCTTTGTCCTCTCGGCCGGGCACGGATCGATGCTCCTCTACGCGCTCCTGCACCTGACGGGCTACGACCTGCCGATGGCCGAGCTCATGCGCTTCCGTCAGTGGGGATCGAGGACGCCCGGCCATCCGGAGTACGGGCACACGCCCGGCGTGGAGACGACCACCGGACCGCTCGGACAGGGCTTCGCCAACGCCGTCGGCATGGCGATGGCCGAGCGGTGGCTTGCCGAGCGCTTCAACCGGGACGGCTTCCCGATCGTCGATCATCACACATACGTCCTCGCCTCGGACGGCGACCTCATGGAGGGCCTCTCGCACGAAGCCGCCTCGCTCGCCGGGCACCTGGGCCTGGGCAAGCTCATCGTCCTCTACGACGACAACGGCATCTCCATCGACGGGCCGACGTCGCTCGCTTTCACCGAGGACGTGACGATGCGTTTCGAGGCGTACGGCTGGCACACGATGCGTGTGGACGGGCACGACGTGGAAGCCGTCGATGAGGCGCTCGAAGCGGCGCGGGCGGAGACGGACCGCCCCACGCTCCTCGCGTGCCGCACCGTCATCGGCTTCGGCAGCCCGAACAAGGCCGGCTCCGCCTCGGCCCACGGCGCGCCCCTCGGCCCCGAAGAAATCCGTCTTGCGAAAGAAGCCCTCGGCCTCCCCGTCGCCCCGCCCTTCTTCGTCCCCGACGACGTGCGCGCCTGCACCGAGCAAGCCGTCCGGGACGGAGCCGAGCGGCGGGCCGCGTGGACGCGCCTCCGCACGGACTACGCCGAAGCCTTCCCCCGGGAGGCCCGCGCCTTCGACGCGCTGCTCCACGGCGACCTCCCCGACGGCTGGGAGGCCTCGCTCCCCACCTTTGCCCCCGGCGAAGCCCTCGCCACGCGCGCCGCTTCGGGCAAGGCGCTCGACGCCCTCGCGCCCGTGATCCCGCAGCTCGTCGGCGGCTCCGCAGACCTGACCGGCTCGAACAAGACCCGGCCCGCCGGTGAAACCTTCCTCTGCCGCGAAGACTTCTCGGGGCGATACGTCCACTTCGGCGTGCGCGAACACGCGATGGGCGCCATCATGAACGGGATGTCGCTCCACGGCGGCGTCATTCCCTTCGGCGGCACCTTCCTCGTCTTCTCCGACTACCTGCGCCCGGCCCTCCGCATGGCCGCGCTCATGAGGCGCCGGGTCATCTTCGTCTTCACGCACGACTCCATCGGCCTCGGAGAAGACGGCCCGACGCACCAGCCCATCGAGCATCTGAGCAGCCTCCGCGCCATCCCGGGCCTCGTCACCATTCGCCCTGCCGACGCCAACGAGACCGCCGAGGCGTGGCGCGCCGCGCTCCGACGCACCGACGGCCCCACGGCGCTTGTGCTGACCCGGCAGAAACTCCCCGTCCTCGACCGGAACGCCGCCGCGTGCGCCCCGCATTGCCTCGAACGCGGCGCGTACGTCCTCCGCGACGCCCCCGAGGCTCAGGTCCTTCTGATGGCCTCCGGTTCGGAAGTGCCCATCGCCCTCGAAGCAGCCGATCGGCTGGCGCATCAGCGCATCCGCGCGCGCGTCGTCTCGGCCCCGAGCCTCGATCTCTTCGACGCGCAGCCCGCCGCCTACCGCGCCTACGTCCTCCCCCCGAAGGTTCGCGCCCGCGTGGCCGTCGAGGCCGGCGCCACCCTTGGCTGGCATCGGTACGTGGGCGATTACGGCGCGGTCGTCGGCCTCGACCACTTCGGCGCGTCTGCTCCGTACGAGACGCTCTATGAGCGGTTCGGCCTCACGCCGGAGGCCGTCGTCGCCGCCGCGCTCCGGTCTATGGCGCGCGCCCCCGTCGCCGCGTAAACCCGCCCCTTCAACCCTTTCCCCGCACGACCATGATCGTCACCACCCGCGCCCTCTTCGACGTCGCTTACGGGCGATTTGCCCTCGGGGCATACAATATCAACAACATGGAACAGGCGCTTGGCCTCTTCGAGGGCCACCGGCGCGCCCGGGCTCCGTTCATCATCCAGATCTCGCGCGGCGCCCGATCGTACGCGGGCGTCAAGATGCTCGAAAACATCATCCGCGCCGCCGAGCAGACCTATCCGGAAGCCGTCTTTGCCGTCCACCTCGACCACGGCGACGAGCAGACGTGTTATGATTGCATCGAGAGCGGTTTTTACAGCTCCGTCATGATCGACGCCTCGCATGAGCCGTTCGAGGTGAACGTGGCCGTCACCCGGCGCGTGGTCGAGCGCGCGCATGCTCAGGGCGTCAGCGTGGAGGCCGAGCTCGGCATGCTCGGCGGCGTCGAGGAAGACCTCGAGGTGGACGAGAAGCACGCCCGCCTGACCGACCCGGACGAGGCGCGCACGTTCGTCGAGCGGACCGGATGCGACAGCCTCGCCGTCGCCATCGGCACCAGCCACGGCGCGTACAAGTTCTCCGGCGGCCAGGGCATCCACTTCGACCGCGTGGCCGAGATCCAAAAGCGGCTCCCCCGTTTCCCCCTCGTGATGCACGGATCGAGCAGCGTGCCCGCCGAAGAGGTGGCCCGCATCAATGCCGCGGGCGGCGCGCTCGACCCCTCCGCAAAGGGCGTGGATGCGAACGACTTCGCAAAGGCCATCCCCCTCGGCGTCACAAAGGTGAACATCGACACCGACGGGCGGCTCGTGTGGATGCGCGTCCATCGCGAGCACTTCCGCGACCACCCGGAAAATTTCGACTTTCGAAAGCCGGGCCGTGCGCTCATCGACGCCTATGCCGCGTTCCTCGTGCACAAGTCCGAAAAACTCCGTTCGGCGGGCCGTCTCGACGAGGTGCGACGGGCGCTCGCCGAAGCCGTCCCCGCATGAGCCGCCGCGCTCGTTCGTCCGGCACTTTCCGTAAGGAAGGCAACCTCTTGCCTGACGAATGACGCAAGGCGCCTCGCCCCGAAAGGCAATCCGTCCTTCTCCCCCTGAATCTCTCCTGCAAATGTCTGAAATCGTGCATCGCAATCTCGGCATGGAACTCGTGCGCGTGACGGAGGCCGCCGCGCTATCGGCCGCCCGGTACATGGGCCTCGGCGACAAGGAAGCGGGCGATCAGGCCGCCGTGGACGCCATGCGCGCCGTCCTCCGCACCGTGGAGATGGACGGCGTGGTGGTCATCGGCGAGGGAGAGAAAGACGAAGCGCCGATGCTTTTCAACGGCGAGCGCGTCGGGACCGGGCATGCCCCCGCGATGGACGTCGCCGTAGATCCCGTGGAAGGCACGCGGCTGCTGGCCTTCGGGCGGCCCAACGCCATCGCCGTCATCGCCGCGAGCGCGCGGGGAAGCCTGTGGAAGCCCGGCGCGTCGCTGTACATGAACAAACTCGTCGTCGAAAAGAGGGCCCGCGGCGTCATCGATATCACCCGACCTCCGTCGGAGAACCTCTACCGCATCGCCGAGGCGCTCGGACGCTCGGTCGAGAGCCTGACGGTCTTCGTCCTCGACAAGCCGCGCCACGACGCGCTCATCACCGAGATCCGGGGCGCCGGCGCGCGCGTGACGCTCCATACCGACGGCGACGTGATGGGCGCGCTCATGGCCGCCATCCCCGGAACGGGCGTGGACGTGCTCATGGGCATCGGCGGCACGCCCGAAGGGGTGCTCGCCGCGGCGGCCGTCAAAGCCCTCGGCGGCGGCATGCAGGGCCTCCGCGCCCCCCAGCTCGACGATGAACGCGCCCGCCTCGCTGCCCACGACGTCGACCTCGACCGCGTGCTCTACCTCGACGACCTCGTCGCCGACGACGACGCCTTCTTCGCCGCCACCGCCATCACCGACAGCCCGTTCCTCGAAGGCGTCCACTTCGACCGCGCGGGCGGCGTCACCACGCACAGCATCGTCATCCGCGCGCGCTCCGGCTCCACCCGTTTCATCAAAGGCGTGCACCAACTCAACCCCGAACACATCTTCGGGGCCGTCGATACCGCGATCGCCGTCGCCCTCGCCTCCGCGTGAAAGCGGCAGGGCGTTATGCCGTTGGAACACGGTGAGCGAAAGAGATGAATGCATTAACGAACCAACGCTTTAACGAACCGACGAACCCATGCTACGCCCCGTCAAACTCGCCCCTTCGATCCTGTCCGCCGACTTCGCCCGCCTCGCCGAAGACGTTCGGGTGGTTGAGGAAGGCGGCGCGGACCTGATCCACATCGACGTGATGGACGGCCACTTCGTGCCGAACCTCACGATGGGTCCGCTCGTCGTGCGCGCGCTCCGGCCCCACACGAAGCTCCCGCTCGACGTGCACCTGATGATCGAGCGCCCCGGCCGCTACGTCGACGCCTTCGCCGATGCCGGGGCGGATTACATCACCGTGCAGGCCGAAGCGTGCGTTCATCTTCACCGGGTCGTGCAAGCCATCCGCGCCAGGGGCGTCAAGGCGGGCGTGGCGCTCAACCCGGCCACGCCCCTTCACGCGCTCGACGAGATCCTGCCCGGGATCGACCTGGTGCTCATCATGTCCGTCAATCCCGGCTTCGGCGGGCAATCCTTCATCCCCGGCGCCCTCGACAAACTCCGGCGGCTTCGGTCCCGCCTCGAAGCGCGCGGGCTCACCCACGTGGAGGTGGAAGTAGACGGCGGGGTGAAGCTGAACAATGTCCGTGAGGTGCACCGGGCGGGCGGCGAAATCCTCGTCTCCGGCTCCGGCATCTTCCGCACCCCGAACCCGGCTGAAACCATCCGGGCGATGAAAGCCGCCTGTGCCTTCGAGGCCGTCGTCTGAACAACCGTGCGTTTGCTCCCCCGAAGCCCCGGTGTTATCCTTAGATGCGTCACCCTTCCGGCCCGACCGTTCAACGAACCAGGACGCCTATACGTAACTCGCGACCTTTGTGAACCACCGCTCACCACCGCACCCATGCCACGATATTTACCTCTGGAGCCTCACCTTCCCCCCGAGGCCATCCACACCTGTTATCTCGAAGCCACCGGAGTCGAGCGCAGACACTGGCACGTTATCTATTTGAAAAGTAAAGGCCTGCATACCGGCGAAATCCACCGTCGGACCGGATTGACGGCGACCTGGATCCGAGAAATCATCCACCGCTACAATGCGGGGGGTCCGGAAGCGCTGCGGGATCGACGCCGCCAGAATGCCGGCGCCCCCTGTCTGCTCACCCCGGACCAGAAAACGGAGCTGCGACGTCTCATCGCCGAGGCGCCGGATGCGTGGAACGGCCCGCGTGTGGCCCTGTGGATCGCCGAGGTGACGGGCCGCGCCGAGGTGCACCCGCAACGGGGGTGGGAGTATCTCCGGCGGCTTGCCCCCACGGGCGACGGCGCGTGGCCCTCCGACGCCTCGATGCCCACCGCCGACGTCCACCACGAAGAGGAAGCGCCCCGTCGTTAACAGATGCGCGGCAGCCGGTCGCCGACGAGCCCGGTCGACCGCTTTCGCGCGCTGGGATGGGCGTCCTCGAAACGGGACGCCGGCTGGCCCAGTCGTACGCTGCCGGGGCTTTGCCCGGTGGCTCGCAGGCTGACGATCCTCGAAAGGTATTAGGTACAGCGCCCGGTCAGAGTTGGGCACGAGACCCAACGAGAAGACACGCGCGGCAACAAGGCGATGGGAGCGGGGAAGCCGAAGGGCTACCGAAGATGTTTTTTTCGGTCATGGACGCTTTTGCCCGTGACAAACAGAGGCCATAAAAGGGTTAGACCACAGCC
>NZ_JBWOPL010000060.1:0-5205 GCF_056451265.1 Rhodocaloribacter sp.
CGGTGAGCGTGCCGTCGCGGTCGAAGGCGCGGAGGTCCTCATCGCTGACCTTGAAGATGCGGTCGAAGGCGGCGCAGTCCTCGGGCGGGTTGCCGTCGTCGTCGAGCGGGCCGGGCCAGAACTCCCATCTGCTATAGGTGGCGGCGGCCATGCGGAGTTCGTCCGAAGGCGTCAGACCGCCGAGTCAGATCCCACCGGCGAAGATGGCGTTCGGAGTGATGGGGTTGCCTTCCGGAGCTCTGGGCACGTTGTAGACGTTGCGGGATCCGTCCCAGAAGAAGCCGCCGTCATTGTAGAGGCGGGCGCGGACGTTGGCGACGTCGAGGTCGGCAGTGGCCTCGCCCCGCTCGCACGCGCCGGTCGTCTGGGCGCGCGCCGGATTCGGGGAGATGAGAATGAGGAGGAAAAGCAGTCCGAAAAATCGCGTCAACATGAAGATAATTATTCCTGGAACGGATGGTCATTTTTTGACAAGGTAGAGCGGAAGGAAGGCGCGCGCTATCCCATCCGTAATGCCCTTTCGGATATCACGTATTTCGAGTCAGGTACAGGAGTTCACGGTGTTCGCCGTCAAGGCGGTTCATCTTGACCATTTCGCGACCATTGACCGCGAGCGGCAGCAGGAGCTCACGAGAAAGGCCATCGTGGAAGCGCTGGAAGCCGTTGCACGCGGGAATGCGCCGGCTAACAGTGCGCCGCCGCCTCCGACCGGCTCCGCCGGCGGCTGAGCGCCTGATGCCTGGGTTCATGTAAGGATGCGGTATCCGGGCTGTATGACGTTTCCACCCGTATTGCTTTGCAAAATACTGAGATGCTATCTTAACGCAAGTGCCGGGCTGCTGATCGCTGGCCATTGTTCGGCCGGCGCTCCCCCCGTTGTCCTTTTCAACCCCTCATTCGGAATCCATCATGCCCGACCAGACAGCTCCCCCGCGCCTCGATCCCTCCGACGAGACGATTCAGGCCGGCCCGATCACGATACGCTTCCTTGTCACGGGCAAAGACTCCAACGACAGCATCGCCGTCTTCGAGTTCATGGTTCCGGCCGGGCAGCGCCTCCTCGCTCCCGCTCATTCCCATGATCACTACGAGGAGACGATCTATGGTCTCGATGGTGTGGTCACGTTTACCGTCGATGGGACGCCTGTCGACATCGGCCCCGGCCAGACGCTGTGTATCCCGCGCGGCGCTGTCCATCGCTTCGACAACAACGGCAACGTCGACGTCAAGGGATTCTGCGCGGTTACCCCGGCCGGTCTGGGCCCGGAGTTCTTCCGCGAGGCTGCCGCCATCTACGCGGAGGCTGTCGCCGGTCCGCCCGATCGCGCAAAGCTCATGGATCTGATGCAACGAAACGGCATTACCCCAGCCTTGCCGCCCTCTGCCGCATAGCCGGGTTTCCGGAACTTCGCCCGGCGGCTCAGCCCACGGGCATCACCCAGCACGCAGGTCGGCCATAAACGCGACGGTCCCGGCTGTTGCAAGCGCCGGCTCTCGACGTTTCGTATATGACCGAGACCGAAACGAGGAGCGTAAATGGCTATGAACGTAATCGGGGGCAGGGGTGGGTCGGGTGGCCTGTAGACTTGTGCATAGCATCCTCATGGCGTATGCTTGAAGGGGTTCATCGGCTTCGCGGTCGGCTCGGAGTCAGGGACACTCCACGGCCTGGAAGCATGCCGGGTGGGGGGGCGGTTTAACGGGCAGGCTCAGCGGCAGCGTGGTTGTGCTACCGAGGCCTCGTGCAGTTTCAGCCTTCCCCGGACACGATGAAAATAAGCCGTGTCTCCCCCCTGCGATTCCTGGAAACATATGCATCCGCACTGCCCTTATGAAGCGTACGCTGACGGTACTACTCGCCGTATGGGGGAGCCTTCCCCTTTATGCCCAGGTCCCGGTTGAGGAGCTGGAAGCCCGTTTGCCCGGGACCGTTGATGATGTACGCCTGGCCCTGCTGGCTGATCTGATCGAGGGGCACTATATCGGGGATGTCGGGGTGGCGCTCACCTACAGCCGGGAGGCTGTTTCCCTGTTGCGCAGCGATACCGCACCTGCGCTGATACGGCGGGTGTGGTATGGCAAGGGGCGGGTCCACGAAAAGCTCGCACAGTACGATTCGATGCGGGTGGTGGGGGAACACCTGCGGGCCTGGGCCACGTCGGTCGGAGATGCACAGGGGGCCGCCGACGGGGCCTATCTAGAAGGCTCCGGCCTGATCTGGCGTGGGAAGTATGAACCCGGACGGACGTTGATTGAGGAGGCGCTGGCAGGCTATGAAGCCCTCGGAGACCGCCGGGGGTTGAGTGCCGCCCTGCGCTCGATTGGTCTCTACCACGATCTCCAGGGGCGCCTCGACGAAGGACTGTCGTTCTACCGCCGCGCCCTGGCTATCCGGGAGGAGATGGGGGATCGTATGGGGATCGCCGAATCCCTCAACGATGTGGGTATCATTCATCTGTTTCAGGGCAACTTGGACGAGGCACTTTCCTACTACGAACGCTCGCTGCGTCTCCGCGAAGCCCTGGGGGATCAACTGGGGGTCGGCAAGATGCTCAACAACATCGGAGCCGTCTACCTGCGCAAAGACAACCAGGACGAGGCGCTCGCCTATTTCAACCGGGCGCTGGAGATCCGGGAAGCCATCGAGGACAGGAATGGTATGGCGAGTACCTACAACAACCTCGGCAACATTTACGATAACCGGGGGGATTATGAGGCAGCCCTCTATTCCTTCCGTCGTGCCTCTACCCTTTTTGAAGCGTTGGGGGAACAGCGGGAATTGGCCGGTACGCTCCTCAACGTGGCCCGTATGCACGGGAAACGAGGTGCATTCAACGAGGCACTGACGGACTATGAGCAGGTCCTCGGCATCAGTGAGGCGTTGAAGGACCAAAGGCGAATAGCGAACGCCCTCGAAGGCATCGGGCTGACCTACCAGGTGCTGGGCGACCTGGATGCGGCCCTGTCCTTTCTCGACCGTTCCCTCGTTGTACAGGAAGAGATACAGAACCAGCGAGGTATAGCCAGTGCGCTCAATAACATGAGCATCATCCACCATGACCTCGGCGCCTTTGACGAGGCTCTTCCCCTGCTGGAACGTGCCCTGGCGATCTATGAGGCTACGGGGAACCGGCGGGGGATGTCTTCTGCCCTCAACAACCTGGGCAACAACCTGGCCGCCCTCGGGCGCTACGACGAGGCGTTGTCGCACTACGAACGGGCCCTGGCCCTCAAGGAGGCCCTCGGCGATCAATCCGGTATGGCGATCTCGGCCATTAATCTCGGCAGGATGCACAAACTGAAAGGCCACTATGACGAGGCGCTGGAATACCTCGAGCGTGCGCTGGCCATCCACGAGCGTCTGGGGGACCAGGATGGGAAGGCCGAAGCCCTGTACCATCTCGCTTCGCTCTACCGTCACCAGGGGCGCCTCGATGAGGCGCTGGACTACAGCAACCGCGCCCTTACCCTGGCGGACTCGCTCGGCGTCCTTCTCCTCGTACAGAACATCCATGAAGAACGCAGCCGTATCCTGGAGCAAAAAGGGCAATACCGGGAGGCCCTCGCGGCCTATCGGGCCTACAAAGCAGCCTACGATTCCCTCTTCACCTCCGAGAGCCAGGGCGTCATCGCTGAACTGCAGCAACAGTACCAGACCCGGGCGCAGCAGCAGCAGATCGAGATCCTGGAGCGTGACCAGCAACTCCAACGTTTCTGGCGGTATGGCCTCGGCGCCGGGCTGCTGCTGGTCGCCGCCATCGCCTTTCTGGTCTATACCCGCTATCGGCTGAAAAACCGTGCCCATGTGGCCCTCACCAGTGCACACAACGAACTGCAACAGACCCATCGTCGCTTGCAAACGACGCAGCAGCAACTGATCCAGCAGGAGAAGATGGCCTCACTGGGGCAACTCACGGCCGGCATCGCCCACGAGATCAAGAACCCACTGAACTTTGTCAACAACTTCGCCGAGATCAACGAAGAGCTCGCCGCCGAACTATGCGAGGACCTGGCCGATCACCCCGATGCCCTCGCCGCCGTCGAAGACCTGTTGACGGATCTGAAACAGAATGCCCGGGTCATCAACCAGCACGGTAAGCGGGCCGACGGCATTGTGCGCGCCATGATGCAACATGCCGAGAGCGGCAATGGCCTGCGTGAACCCGGCGACATCAACCGGCTCGTCTCAGAGCACATCGATCTGGCCTACCACGGCAAAAGATCGCAGATATCCGACCTCAACGTTGCGATCAAGCGAAACCTGGAGGACGATGTCGGCACGATTGAGGTTGTGCCACAGGAGATCGGTCGGGTGTTCTTGAACCTGCTCGGAAACGCCTTCGACGCGGTATACGAGTACGCCGCAACCGTCAACGGTGCCTATGAGCCGATCGTGACGGTGACCACGCGGCGGGTCGATGGTCAGGTGGAGATCCGGGTGTCGGACAATGGCCCGGGGATCCCGCCTGAGATCAAGGAGAAGATCTTCGAACCATTCTTCACGACGAAGCCGACGGGCACGGGGACGGGACTGGGTTTGAGCCTGAGCTACGACATCGTCACGCAGGGGCACGGCGGCACGCTGACGGTGGAGAGCGAAGAAGGCAAAGGAGCCACGTTCATCGTCACGCTGCCCGTGGACCGGAAGGAAGCAGCATCAAACGCGTAAGTGTGGCCCCTGACCTCCGGTTGCAAGGTGGCCGAGGGCGTTCCGGCAATCGCAGCCCTCTCCGGTTCGCGCGAGGTTGGATGCTGCTTCGTATGTTTGTGCCACGCACCCTCGGCACTCGAGCCGTGGACCGTTATGCAGCTCAAAAAAACGAACATTGAAAGCTGATGAGGTAGCGCGTGGTTTTCATGCATGAAACCGAAACGCTACCTCGAAAACACCATCGTCAGTTATCTCGCGGCCAATCCCGGCCGAGATATCCTTGCTGCTGCACGACCAGAATTAACCAGACAGTGGTGGAATAGCAAACGGTTTGGCTACGACCTCTACATCTCTGAATTCGTGATCTCAAAAGCAGCAGCCGGCGAAACAGGGGCCGCTGCTCGTCGCCTTGACGTCCATCCGATTCAGGTCACGCCTTCGCCGGTTGCCCTGCCGGCGTTGGAAGAAGCGGCGCACCCAGTGGGCATAGAGGGGGGCGTCTGGTTCCGCCACGCCCTGCTCCCGGAGCACCTGGAAGTACCCCGCCGGCCACC
>NZ_JBWOPL010000061.1:0-30887 GCF_056451265.1 Rhodocaloribacter sp.
CGGTGGGCGGCGGCGGGCCGATACGCGCGCGCGGCCGACCTGCTCGGGGCGTCCCCCGACCCCGCACCCCCGGCGGCTACGCCCGCCCGCCGCGAAGGGGTTCGGCGGCAGATGACGGCATGGCGGGCCGCCTTCCTCCACCGCGCCGGCGACCTCGACGCAGCCGCCCGCGAAGCCCGCCGCGCCGCCCGCGCCTACCGCGACGTGGGCGACCTCAACGAAGCCGCCCGCCTCGACGACTTCGCCGCGAAGATGCGGTGGCTCATGACCGCCCCGGCAGCGACCCGCGCCGGAACGCCCCGGCCGTGAAACCGGGAACGGGAGGCGCGGGTATGTGGGGGAGCACGGGGCTTATTTCGCTAAAACGTTCGCGCGTTTATTCGTTGAAACGTTCGCTCGGCTACGGTCGCTGCTCCTCAATTCCAAACAGCTTCTAATGCCATTTCTCGCATGCAATGGCGCATGATTTCGCGGAGAAAAGCAGCCTGAAGGCTGCGGCTGCATGTTTTAACGATAAGCATGTAGCCGCCTGCTTTGGCTTGCGCCGAACCGGCGACCATGTCCATAAATGCTGAAGTGGTGATATAACGTCCCAATCCATCATCTCCCAACGCCCCAACGCCCTACCGATATGAGAGCAGGCCTTCGTTTCATTCTCCTGACCGCGTTGATCCTCTCGCTCGTGACCGCGTGCGCCGGGAGCAAGAAGGCCGGACGCTCGGACGAAGCGCGCACCGAGCGCACGGCGAAGGCCGCGCCCCGCCATGAGGCCGGCGCCCGCCGGGTCCACGACGCCGACGACGTGCGGACCGTGCAACTCTACCTCACCGGCGACGAGCGTCGCCTGCCCATCGTCGCCCTCCAATCGAGCCAGACCCTCACGCTTGCCTTCGACGTGCTCGAGACGCGCGGCCGGCCCCTCTCGGTCTATTTCTACCACGCCGACCGCGAGTGGCGACGCGACCTCTCCCCGGCGGAATACCTGGCGTCTTTTCAGCGTGACGACCTGCTCAACTATCAGCCCTCGCAGGCCACGGACGTCGAGTACACGCACTATACGTACCGCTTCCCGAACGGGAACATCGACTTCCTCCTCAGTGGAAACTACATCCTCCGCGTGACGGAGCAGGGGATGGAAGACGAGCCGCTTTTCGAGCGCCCCTTCTTCGTCACCGAGCAGGCGACGGGCGTCGATTTCAGCCTCGAAAACGTGCTCACGGGCAACTCTTCGTATCCCGCCGTGCAGCCCACGGCCCGTTTCACGCCGCCGCCGTCGGCTCCGAGCAATGCCTTCGACTACACCGTGTGCTTCGTGAAGAACGGCCGCTTCGACGCCGCCAAATGCTCCGACCGGCCCATCCTCGCCGGGCAGCCCGCCCTTCAGTTCTATCTCCAGCCCGACGCCGCCTTCGAGGCCGAGGTGGCCGACTATTTCGTGGACCTCGGCAGCCTCCGCGTCGGCGGCCGCATCGAGCGGACGGACCTGACGAGCCGCCCCTTCAAGGCGTTCATCGAGCCGGACTATGCCCGCTTTGCCGGAACCGGCCTCGATCCTTTGCTCAACGGGCAGATCATCGTCGACGCCGCCGTGCGCGACGTGCCGGAGCCGGCCATTCAGGCCGAATACGTGGAGACGCACTTCGCCTACGTGCCGCTCAACGAACAGCCCATGCGGGGCGAGGTGAAACTCTCGGGGAGCTTCAACGGATGGGCGGTCGACCGCGCGCCAAGCCTCGAATGGACGCCGCAGCGACGCCGGTATGAAGGCCGCGTGCTGCTCAAACAGGGGCAGTACGAATACCGGTACGTCGTCTCGGATCGCCGCGCCGTCCGCGCGCAGTCCGGCGCCGCGCCCCGCCTCGAAAACCTGTACACCGTCCTCGTGTACGTCTCCGACCTGACCTTCCACACCGACCGGCTCCTCGCCGTGAACAACGTCCTCGTGCGCTGAAAAGGACTGCGCGCCCCTGCTTTTTCCGACAAGGCCCCCCGGATCGACGCACCTGTGTATGGGAAGTCAGGTCATGAATTTCGAAAGGCGCACGCCGTCGTCCGGCGGGGGAAACGCAACGGCTTCAGGGCAAACCGTATGCCTTGTCTCCCACACATTCTTTCGTAGATTATGCCCGCGCCGACCGTTCCTCGAAGGGTTCGGACGGTGCGTCGTTGTTTCAATCCATCTCAAGCACTCGCTCGCATGACACCCGTACGCACCCTTTTCACCCTTCTGCTCGGCGTCGTCCTCCTCGCCGGGTGCCGAACTACGAAGCCCGTAACGCCGCCGCCCTCCGACGCGCAAACCGCCGCCAAAGCCAACGGCGATAAAAAGAAGAAAGACAAAACCTACCGCGACGTCATCACGGAAGAGGCCGAGACGGACGAGGGCCTCTTCGACGTGCATCGCGTCGAGGAGAAATACTATTATGAGATCCCCGACAGCCTGCTCGACCGCGAGATGCTCCTCGTCACGCGCATCGCGCGGACGGAGAACAACATCGGCTACGGCGGGATGAAGGCGAACACGCAGGTGGTGCGCTGGCAAAAACAGGGCAAAAAGATCCTCCTCCGCATCGTCAGCTTCGAGAACGTAGCCGACGAGGAGGACCCGATCTATCAGGCCGTCCGCAACTCGAACTTCGAGCCGATCATCCGGGCGTTCGACGTCGAGACGCTCAACGAGGACTCGACGGGCTCGGTCATCGACGTGACGGGGTTGTTCACCGAAGACGTGCCGGCGCTCGGCCTCCAGAAGTTTCGCCGGGATCAATACAAGGTGCGCCGTCTGGACAAGAGCCGCACGTACATCGCGTGGGCGAAGAGTTATCCCCGGAACATCGAGGTGCGGCACGTGCTCACGTACGACGCCTCGGCTCCCCCCACGGAGGCCTCCACGGGCGCGATCTCACTCGAAATGAACCAGTCGATGATCCTGTTGCCGGAAACGCCGATGAAGCCCCGCCGCTGCGACGAGCGCGTCGGCTTCTTCAGCGTGACGATGACCGACTATGCGAGCGACAGCCAGAAGGCCGAAGAGCGGTGCTACATCACGCGCTGGCGCCTGGAGCCGAGCGACCCCGAGGCGTGGGCGCGCGGCGAACTCGTCGAGCCGGTCAAGCCCATCGTCTATTATCTCGACCCGGCCACGCCGATGAAGTGGCGGCCGTACCTCAAACAGGGCGTCGAGGACTGGAACGCGGCTTTTGCCGAGGCGGGTTTCAAGAACGCCATCATCGCCAAAGACCCCCCGACCCCCGAGGAGGACCCGGAGTTCAGCCCCGAAGACGTGCGCTATTCGGTGATCCGGTACTTCTCCTCCCCCGTGCAGAACGCCTTCGGTCCGCACGTCCACGATCCGCGTTCGGGCGAGATCCTCGAAAGCGACATCGGGTGGTATCACAACGTGATGAACCTGCTCAGGAACTGGTACTTCGTGCAGACGGCGGCCGTGAACCCGGAGGCGCGCGGGGTCGAGTTCGAGGATGAGGTGATGGGCCGGCTCATCCGTTTCGTCGCCGCGCACGAGGTGGGGCACACCATCGGACTGCCGCACAACTGGGGATCGAGCGTCGCCTACCCGGTCGATTCGCTCCGCTCGCCGACCTTTACCGCCACGCACGGCACGGCGCCCTCGATCATGGACTACGCCCGCTTCAACTATATCGCCCAGCCCGGCGACGGCGTGACGAACTTCATGCCGCGCCTCGGCGAGTACGACAAGTGGGCCGTCCGCTGGGGCTACCGGCCCATCCCCGAAGCCGCCGACGCCGAGGCCGAACGCCCGATCCTCAACGAGTGGGTGCTCGCCCACGCCGACGACCCCCGCTATTTCTACGGACGACAGACCGGCGCCCGCATCGACCCGCGCGCGCAGAACGAGGACCTCGGCGACGACCCCGTGAAGGCGAGCGAGTACGGGCTGGCCAACCTCCGGCGCATCGTGCCGAACCTGATCGCGTGGACGGAGGAGAACGGGAAGAACTACGACGATCTGAACGAGCTCTACGGCCAGGTGGTCGGGCAGTGGAACCGGTACATGGGCCACGTGGCGCGCAACATCGGGGGCGTCTACGAGACGTACAAGACGTATGAGCAGGAGGGCGTGGTGTACGAACCGGTCCCGGAAGAGCGGCAGCGCGCGGCGATGGCCTTCCTCCAGCAGGAGGCGTTCCTGACGCCGTCGTGGATGCTCGACGAAGACATCCTCCGCCGCATCGAACACGCCGGCGCGCTCGAGCGCGTGCGGCGTCTGCAGGTGGGCCTCGTCAACATGATCCTCGACCCGCAGCGCATGGCGCGCCTGATCGAAGCCGAGGCCATGATGGGCGACGACACGTATACGAGCGCCGAGATGCTGGGCGAACTGCGCGAAGGACTGTGGCGGGAACTCGGGCGCGGCGGCATCGACCCGTACCGGCGCAACCTCCAGCGGGGCTACCTCGAACGGCTCGAGTACCTTATGACGCAGGAGATCACGCCTCCGCCGCCGGCCTTCCGGGCGTTCTTCGGCTTCACCCCCGTGGACGTGAGCCAGTCCGACATCCGGGCGCTCGTGCGCGGTGAGCTTCAGACGCTCCGCCGCGACGTCACCCGCGCCCTCCGCCGCACACAGGACCACATGACCCGCCTCCACCTCGAAGACGTGGTCGCCCGCATCGACGAGATCCTCGACGCGGACGATTGATCCCGACGCAACGTTCGAGCGAAGGCATCCGGGGTTCGGGATGCGAGGCATCACGCTTCGCACCTCGAACCCCGGTCTTTTTGGGGGATGCCACCGACCGGCGCCTTCGACCCGCGCGAGAAGCCTGTGCACGCCCTCCGCGTTCGCGTGGACGAGCACGGGCGCGGCCACCTCGTCGGGACGCGCAAGCTCTGAGGCCCGTCCCTTACGCGCGCCGAGCACTAAGCGCCCGGAGGCTCCGCAAAACGATTCGGTCGCTCTGAGATTGATGCCCCGTGACTCCCGAGAGATAAGCGGAAACGATTGCAGCCATGAAAACCTTCACTGCCGTCATTGAAAAAGACAAAGATACCGGTCTTTACGTAGGCTACGTGCCCGGCTTTCCCGGAGCGCATGCTCAGGGTGAAACGCTTGACGAACTACGCCGGAATCTGAAAGAAGTGATCGAAATGCTGCTCGAAGAGGATATGCCGCCGGTTGAAACCGAGTTTGTGGGCACGCAACGGATCATCGTGGCGTAGTCATGGGGGACACGCACGATCCTCCGCCGCGTCATTCCCGGAGCGCCGCCCACAGCCGGGCCTTCTCGAGGTGCGTTTTGCCGGTGAGGGGGCTCGGGTCCTCGAAGGCGACGCTCGCGTCGGCGGCGGGGCGCTCGAAGGTGTAGATCAGCGCGGTGCACCGGACGTCCTCCGGCCGGGCGCGCGCGCCGATGGACGGCGGCAGGGCGTTCATCCCGCCGGTGAGCCAGGCACGCCCCTCACGCACGCCGACCTCCACGTCCGCCTGCGTGAACGGATGCGGGGTGACGACGAAGACGAGGACGCGGAAGCGGCCGGGCGTGCCCCGGAAGAGCGCCTTGAAGTATTCCGTCAGCGAGAAGCGGTTCATCGCACGGACCGCCATCGACCAGCGATCCGGCGCTTTTTTGGGCGTTCCGTCCGGGTGGATCTGCTCCATTCGTGCGACGAGGGCGAAGCCGCCCGGCACGGCATAATAGCTTCGTTCGCCGTAGCCCGCCGCTTCGAGCGCGGCCTCCAGCCGGTCGGCGAGGGTCTGCAGGGTGGGAGCCGGAGCGTCGCGGGTGAGGAGGTCGAGGCCCACGGCGGTGAAGGCGGAGGCTTTCGGCGGGGGCCAGGGAAAGGCGGGGAAAGCCTCCTCGGCGGGTTCCGCTGAGGCGTCGGCGGCCTCGAAGCCGAAGTAATGCCCGGTCGATGCCGAGGCTTTGTCCCATCCTTCCCGGATGGCGTTCAACCGAAGCGGGCGTGCGGGATGCGTCGGGCGTGCGTGGGCGACGGCGAGCGTGTCCATCCCGGCGACGGCCTGGCGTTTCGAGGCGCGGAGGCGGGCCAGCACATAGCCCGAGAAGTCGTCGGCTTCGAGCTCTTCGAGGGGGCGCTCGGGAGCCGTGTCGAGACTGTGGTTCAGGAGGAGGTGGCCGATCTCGTGGGCGAGCGCGCGCACGGCGGCCCATCCCGCATCGTCGTCGGCTCCGGCGGACCGGATGAAGAACTGGTTGTACAGCAGCCGCCGCTTGCCGTCGCTGACCACGGCGGAAGCGTTCGGCACGTTCGCGGCCATCACGGTGAAGTTCTGCGGCAGGCTCACGACGTTCAGGATGCGATCCACCACTTCCTCCGCCTCCCGGTCGGCGGAGAAGGAATAGACGGCATCCTCGAACGGTCGGCCGTAATAATTGCAGAAGGCGTCGAGCGTCACGCGATCCTGCGCGAGCGCCGACGAGGCGGTCAGAAGTCCGATCCAGAGACAGGCCGAGAGGGGCTTCATACGGTTGTTCGGTTGAGGTAGGGAATAAGGAACAGGCGTCCGGCCCCGGCTCAGTTCGTGTACGTCACGCGGCCCATTTGCACGAGCTGTCCCCAGGCATTCTGCCCCCATATGACGCCGTCGTGGTCCACGGCGTAGGTCAGCCCCGTCAGGCCCATGAGGTTCAGATAGGCGGCCACCGTCGGGTTGTCGGACTGGAGGACGTAGAGCCAGGCGATGCGCGGGTCGTTCGAGGGCGCCTGCCTGCCGACGTTGATCGTCGTGCCCAGATAGTTCATCATGATGTCGCCGTCGGCAGTGACGAAGGACATGCTCCCATCCTGAAACGTGCACCGGGCGACGAAAGCATTGCCGGGCGGCTCCGCCGGAAACGAACCCTCACCGACCACCTCCGGGTTCTCTCGCGTGTCGGCGCGACGTTCGCGGGGCGGCGGGTCGTCCGTACGGGCGGCGGACGAGGCCGGGTCGGCATCCCGGCTGTTCTGGTCGCGGGATTCGACCCACCCGTTGGCGATGGCGGCGAGGCGCGCGGATTTGGGCGGGTGCGTGGCGCTGCCGCCCTCGCTCGTCATGGTCTCCATGGCGGCCTGCGCCTGTTCGAGCGTCGCGCTCATCTTATAGAGGACGTACCCGGAGAAGCGGTCGGCCTGAAGCTCGGTTTCCGGGCGGCTGCCTCCGGCTTCGAGGGTGTGCCCGGAGAGGTGGTGGCCGATCTCGTGGGCGAGGATGCTGATGGCGGCCCAGTCCGTGTTCGTGGTCTGCCGCACGCGCTCCATGAACGTCTGGTTATAGAGAATCAGCCGCCGGGTGTCGCGGATGACGGCGGCGGCGTTGGGCACGTTGGCGGCCTTGATGGTGAAGTTCTGCGGCAGTCCGGTGAACTTCATGATGCGGGCGATCGCCTGCTCGGCCTCCTGGTCGGAGCCGAAGCCGTACAACGCGCCCGAGATTGTGTCTCCGTAATAACTGCAAGCCTCGCCGATCACGATGCGTTCCTGAGCGACGGCGGAAGAGGTCGTGCAGACGAGGAATGCCAGCATGGCAAGGGTCGGTTTCATAACGGAGATCCTCAATAAAAGAACGATGCGTATGCGTGCGAACGGACGGGGGCGTGCGGGAAGGAACTGCCGAAAAAAATACCGCCGCCGGAATGGATGGGTTCAATCTAAATATTTTTGTTTTAATAAGCTACGTCGGAGAAAAAGGTCTATGCGGGGCCGGAGATGAACGGTCGGAAGGCGGGGCTCCTTTGAAGCTCCTTCGTTCGGATGGGGGATGAGGGCGAGTCGGCCGGTCCATCCCTGAGGCCGTTTCACCCCGGAGACGTCGGCGGGGTCTTCGGGCGGCTCACGAAGAAAAAGCCGAGCACGCCGCCGACGAGCCCCTGCAGAGGACCGAGCCAGAGGTTCGAGAGCTCCATCAGTTCAAGCTGGGAGAGGGGCGAGAACGGGCTCAAAAGCACCGTCAGGCTGACGATGACGAGGTAGGCCGCCGAGAGGAGGAACGCCACCCGAAACGCGAAGGGATCGACGGTGGCCTTCGGGTCGCTGCGGCCCATCGCATCGGAGACCACCACGCCGGCGATGAGCGAGAGCGACGGCATGATCGTGGGCAGAAACCAGCTCCAGGCTTCCCGGGTCTGGTCGCCGTAACGCCCGAAAAAGGTCTGCAACAACAGGAGGAGGAAAAGGAGTCCGGCGGCGACGAACCAGAGCGTAGCCAGGCGCTTCTGAGCGCGCGTTTTCGTGAGCATGACGCGTTCCGGGAGGATCCGAAAAGGCGGGCGAGGGATGCGGCAGGCCCGGAGATGCGCCGGGAAAGGGCGAGGACCACTGCGCCGGGCGGAGAAGTACGGTAAACGATACTGTTTTTTCACGAAAGACGCCACATGCCCGCCGGTCTCGACAGGACGCCGCGGTGTGCGTATACTGGCGGTTCATCCGAACGAGATGCCATGCAGCCTCCCACCATAGACGCGCGCCGCAAGTGGAAGAACCTCACGTTGCTCGCTTTTGCCGAGCTTCTGACGATGGCGCTGTGGTTCTCGGCCTCGGCGGTGGTGCCGCAGCTCACGGCGGAGTGGGGCTTGAGCGGCAGCCAGCAGTCGTGGATGACGATGAGCGTGCAGATCGGCTTCGTGGTCGGGGCGCTTCTGAGCGCGGCATTGAACCTGCCCGACCGCATCCCGGCGCAGTATTTCGTGGCGGCGAGTGCGCTGGCGGGGGCCGTGTGCAACGCCGCCATCGCCCGTTTCGCCGGGGGTCCGGAGACGGCGCTCGGCCTGCGATTCCTCACCGGCATGACGCTGGCGGGCGTCTATCCGCCGGGGATGAAGCTCGTCGCCTCATGGAGCAAAGCCGACCGGGGGCTGTGGATCGGGGTGCTCGTGGGCGCGCTCACCGTCGGCTCGGCGATGCCGCATCTGCTCGGGGCGTTGTCGTGGCTCGGGCCGGAAGGCGGGCTCCCTCCGTGGCGCTCGGTGCTCTACGCCACGTCCGTGCAGGCCGTCGTCGGCGCGGCGCTGGTGGCGGGGCTCGTCAAGGTCGGGCCGTACGTGGGCCGGGCGATGCGCTTCGACTGGCGGAACGCCGCCGCCGGGCTCCGGGACCTCCCGTCTCGTCTGGCCAACTTCGGCTATTTCGGCCATATGTGGGAGCTTTATGCGATGTGGGCGTGGGCGCCGCTGATGCTTCTCATGAGCTACCGTCAGGCGGGGTGGAGTGAGCAGGCCGCGCGTCTGGCGGGCTTCGCCGTCATCGCCGTCGGGGGGGTGGGCAGCGTGCTCGCGGGCCGTCTCGCCGACCGTCTCGGGCGCACCACCGTCACCACGTGGAGCCTCGTCATCTCCGGGGCGTGCGCGCTCACCGTCGGCTTCTTCTTCGACCAACCGGCGCTGCTCACGGCCCTGTGCCTCGTGTGGGGCTTTGCCGTCGTCGCCGACAGCGCGCAGTTCAGCGCTGCCGTCAGCGAGCTGGGCGACCCGCGCTATGTGGGCACGGCGCTGACGGTGCAGACGAGCGTCGGCTTCCTCATCACCCTCGTCTCGATCCGCATCGTCCCGCCGCTGGTCGAGCTCGTCGGCTGGCGATGGGCCTTCGCGGCGCTTGCCCTCGGACCGGCCTTCGGCATCTGGAGCATGCAGCGCCTCCGCCGCCTGCCCGAAGCGGCCCGTATGGCCTCGGGCCGCCGATGAGGCGTTGAAATTGATCCTCCGTTCATGTATGTTAGGGCTGTTGTCAGGGAGGAGAGGATGGGTCCACATTGGAATTATGCCGCGATAGGGGAAGCATATCCCAGATCGAGAAAAGGGTAATCAGGCTTCCCCTCATCTCCATGTACTCATCCGGCCCCCAACGGCTTTTGTGCTCATCGTGCACGCGGGCGGCCCTTGGGATTAGCTTATCTCGTTGTCTCCATTTCTTCGTTCAGGTGCATCCTCGTCAGGTTTCGAAGGGGAGAGGTGCGGACGAGTGTGGAAGAGGCCCCGTTGTGATCGGTCAAGGATGCCCTCCACCCAGATTCGGAGAGGTGTCCCATGTATGCCAAGAAAGCACTTCTGATCGTTCCTACCTCCATGGTTCTGGTACTGGGCGTCGTAACCGTCATATGGGCGTGTTTCGGCAGTCCCGTCCCGCCCAGCTGTCCGCAGACCATCTACCTGGCCAAGTTCGTGCCGGGAGGGGTGGTGATCCCGCCCGGTGGAGCCTCCTTCACGGCGCCGGTCGGCGTCTTGCCCTTCGTCTCGTGGGACGTGCTCAACCCGAGCTCCTGTGCACAGCCGACGGCCGCCGAGGTGACGCTGGAGGCGACGTGTACGCCTGCCGGCGGTGGAGCCACTTTCGCCATTGCCCCGCAAACGAGCATCGTGGCCACCCCGACGCTTCCCGGCACGCAGCCGGTGCCGGGCGGTTCTCTGCCCTTCGTCATACCTGCCGGCGCCCCGGCCTCCACCTGCACCATCATGGGCACGTATTCGGTGACCTTTGGCGGTGGAGCGGGCGGGGGCGTGCTCGCGGGCACCGGCGACTCGGACATCTGTCTCGTCGATCCGAGCCCCGACGACGAGACGGTTCCTCGCGTCCATATCGAGCAGATCCAGCCCGATGAAGAAACACCCGGACTCATCACGTTTCACCAGGGAGATCAGGGCTACGTTTTCTTCCGTATGGAGAACAACGACCTCTCGCATACGGCCACGTTCCATATCGACAGCGAGGGGCGGCAGATCGCCGGGCTGGCCGATGGCTTCACCGACGACGAGACCGCGTACGACAGCGGCGTCTACCGCATCTCGAACGACAACGGCGACGTCTTCCCGGCGGCAATCTTCACGGAGGCGTTGCCCTTTGAGCGCATCCTCGGCGACCCGCTCTCCGACGATCCCGGCCTCGTCGAGGGCACCTTCGTCCTCGAACCCGGCGAGATCGGCGTCTTCGGCATGGCCGTCAACAGCTTCGGCGCGTGCGCCGACGGGTCGTGCAACGAGCGCACGGTCAATGCCTCGGTCGACCTCATGCCGGTGGGCGGCGGCGACACCGAGTTCGCCGACGTCTGCGGGCAGTTCGCGTACGTGGTAAACAATACCCTTCCCGCAACCTATCCCGGCCTCACGATTCTGGACGAGACCAAGGTGCACCCCGAAGTCGATGCACAGTGGGGCCCCCTCCGCGTCTTCGACCTCGACGGAAACCTTCTGGAGGAGACGCACATGGGCAATATTACGGAAGATCTGATCCTTCCCGAACTCCTGCCCGGCCCCGCCATTCAGACCACGGGCAACGTGCTGCAGGACCTCTTCCCCGAAATCGCAATCCCGGTCACGCACACCGAGGAACTCATCACCGTGACCGGGCCGCCCGGTTCGGTCCAGTTCGAGGTGTTCCTCTTCGATCAGCGCGACAACTTCGTCCAGGAACACAACACGGTCATTATCTTCGGCGTGGATCAGCTCCAGGAGCCGTGCGCCGTCCCGGCCGTGACGTATCTCGACAACGCGCCGACGGATATCACGCTCAACCTCCCCGAAGGGTGCGCCCCCGACAGTCCCGTTGAGATCCTGATGCCGGGCGGGCCCCCGCAGACGGTTCTGCTCGACGACCTGCGTTCCAATCCGCCGCCCTTCTTCAAATCGGACAACGAGACGTGCCGCACCGTGAGCCTGCCCGAAGGCAACAACCTGGATGCGCCGTTCATCATCTCCGATCCGCCGTTCGTCGTCGAGAGCTTCTTCGATTCAGAGGTCGTGCTTGTAGACCTTCAGGTAGTCGATCAGTTTGGCCTGCCGGTTTCGGACGGCACGGCGACGCTGGACGGCCCCGAAGGGGTGACGCTCGTCTCACCGAGCATCACCGACGGGGTGGTGAGTGTTGAGGTCAACCCGGGCCTGTTGACGCCGGGGCTGGCGATCGGGCAATGGCACGTGCTCATCGAGGTCCCGGGTTCGCTCAACGCCACCACGGAGAGGCCGCTGATAGTTCCTCTCCAGTTCCGACGCCTGATCGCCCCGACGACCGTGAACGTGACGACGGCAAGCAATCCCCTCATTCTGGCGGGCGATCCGTTTGAAATCGAACTTGTGCTCTCCGCTTCGGACGATCCGTTGATTGGAGCCGAGTGCCTCATCGGTATCGATCACCCGGACGACCTCACCTTCACGGTGTCGGACGGCGGCTCGTTTACGCTCGATCCCTTCGACGCGGGCTCGCCGGAAGTGGATCGGTTGCGGGACCTTTTCGGCAATGAGGAGGTGGATCCGTGCCTCGACGACTTGGAACGCTGTGCCATCCTTTTTCTGGGCGACGGAGCCGTGTTCGAGGCGCCCATCTTCGCCGACGGCTTCGAGTCGGGCAGCGTAAGCGCCTGGTCGATTACGTGCGCGGCCGACAACGCGGTGGAAACGACCCGGACGGAAACGCCTTTCGGCGTGCTCGATGCGGATAAGCGGTTGCCGGTCATCACCGAGGGAGAGCTTCGTCAGGCCATCGAGCTGTTCAATGACGACGTGGTTTTTGATGAGAAGACGATCGGACTCGTAAGTGAGCGCTTCGGCATCATAGAGTCTCTGCCGCCGGTGAGCGGGACGTATTTCTTCGACGAGTTCGAGAGTGTCCCTAAGGGCGCGGCAGCCGTGATACTCGACGGCTCGGGTTGTGCGTCGCCGTGCGACGGGCTCGTGATGGAGGGCGATGGCGGCGGCATCAACGGCATCCGCTTCGAGAACTTCCCCGACAACGGCCTCGTGCTCGCGGGAGACGGCGTCCTCGTGACGGCGAGCGAGTTCGCCGGTAACGGCCTCGCCGGGCTGCGCATCGAGGGGAGCGGCCATACGGTGGGCGGGAGCCTGGAAACGGGCAATGCCTTCACCGGCAACGGCGGTCCCGGCGTGGCCGTGGCCTCGGGCACGGGCAACCGCATCACCCACAATACCTTCGAGGGCAACGGTGGTCTCGGCATCGATCTCGGCGACGACGGCCTGACGGCGAACGACGACGGCGACGGCGACGACGGGGCGAACCTCCTCCAGAACTTCCCCGTGATCACGAGCGCACTCATCGCCAACAGTTCGGCCCTCGACGGCATACTCGACGGCGTGGCGAACACGTCCTTCCTCGTGCAATTCTTCGCCGGCGACGCCTGTGACGCCTCGGATCACGGCGAGGGCGCGCGCTTCCTCGGCGAAACCTCCATCTCGACCGATGCCACGGGCATCGCCGCGTTCTCCGTCACGGTGGACAGTACGGTGGCTCTCGGCCAGTACGTCACCGCCACGGCTACGAACGACGGGACCGGAGATACGTCGGAGTTTTCGATGTGCTTCGAGGTGGTCAGTGGGGTGGCCTCCGAAGCGGGAGAGGAGATCCCGGATACGTATGCGCTTTTCCCAAACTATCCCAACCCCTTCAACCCCGTCACGACAATCCGGTACGAGGTTCCGAAGTCGGGGCGGGTGCGGCTGGCCGTGTTCGACGTGCTGGGGCGGGAGGTGGCTCTGCTCGTCGACGCCGTGAAGGCGCCGGGCACGTACGACGTGGTGTTCGATGCGCGCGGGCTGCCGAGCGGCGCATACCTCTATCGGATGCGTGGAGAAAACTTCGTTGCCACGCGCTCGCTGACCGTGCTCAAATAGACGTCGTCATGCGGCTTCGCAATCTTTCCGTTAAAAAGAAGCGTACGTTGGCATTACATTTCCGCGTCTTCGATATTGAGCGCGCCTGACGACCCACACCGTCGATGCGGAAGCGTCGATGCGGAGGGGCGCGGGCCGTTTTCGCGGCGTATCCTCCACGCGGGCATGATTTGCGCATGAGTCGTCCGGTCACCCTTCTCTGCCTCGCAAGCTATCTCAAAGGCGAGCGTTTTCTCGAAGCCGCGAAGCGCGCGGGCGCGCACGTGATCCTCCTCACCCGGGAGAAGCTTGCCGACGCGCCGTGGCCGATGGAAAGCATCGACGAGCGCTTCCTCATGCCGGACCTCCACCGGCAGCCGGACGTCACGTACGCCGTCAGCTATCTGGCGCGCACCCGCCGGATCGACCGCATCGTCGCGCTCGACGAGTTCGACATGGAGACCGCCGCCGCGCTCCGCGAGCACCTGCGCGTGCCCGGCATGGGCGAGACGACGGGCCGTCACTTCCGCGACAAGCTCGCCATGCGCACGGCGGCCCGCGACGCCGGCATCGCCGTGCCCGACTTCGTCCACGTGCTCAACTATGACGAGATCCGCGCGTTCATGCAGCGGACGCCTGCGCCGTGGGTGCTCAAGCCCCGCGCCGAGGCGAGCGCCATGGGCATCCACAAGCTCCACGGCCCCGACGAACTGTGGCCCCTGCTCGAAAGACTCGGAGACCGGCAGTCGCACTACCTCCTGGAGCGCTTCCTCCCCGGCTCGGTGCATCACGTGGACTCGGTCGTGTGGGAGGGAGAGGTCGTGTTTGCTTCGGCGCAACAGTACGGGCAGCCGCCGCTGAACGTGTATCAGGGCGGCGGCGTTTTCGTCTCCCGCTCGATGCCGCACGACGCGCCGGAGACCGAAGCGGTGCTCGCGCACAACCGCCGCCTGCTCGAGGCCTTCGGGATGGCGCGCGGCGTCGCGCACGCCGAGTTCATCGCGCACGAAGGGCAATATTATTTCCTCGAAGTGGCGGCGCGTGTGGGCGGGGCGGGCATCGACCGGCTGATCGAGGAGGCGCGCGGGGTGAACCCGTGGGAAGAGTGGGCCCGCGTGGAGGTCGCACACGCGCGCGGCGAGCCGTATCGCCTGCCCGAGACCCGCCGCGATTATGCGGGGCTGATCGTGTGCCTTGCGCAGCAGGCGTGGCCGGACCTCTCCGTGTATGACGCCCCGGAGGTCGTCTGGCGGCTGAAGAAGAAGCACCATGCCGGCCTCGTGGTGGCGTCGCCGGACCTGGCGCGGGTGGAGGCGCTCATCGAAGCCTACGTCCCGCGTTTCGCCGCGGACTTTCTGGCATGGCAGCCCCCGCTCGAACACGCTCCCGACTGAGGCTGCGAAGCAGGTAGGCGCATCGTACCCGGTGGCCCGATGCGCCTTTCGTCGCTTGTGGTTCATGCAAGCGTGCCCGTGCGCCCGGTGAGTGACGAACGGCTTATCCTCGGGACTCGTCGAGCGGGACGATGAGCACGTTCGCCGAGATGCGATGGCGCAGGGCCGTCACGGTGCTGCCGTGGACCACATCGGCGAGGCCCCGGTGGCCGTGCGAACCGATAATGAGCAGTTCCGCTCCCGAGGATTCGACGAGCCGCTCCAGCTCTTTTACGGGGTCGCCCGCGCCCAACGCGCACGAGACCTCGAAGCCGGCCGCCCGGAGCGCGCGGGCATACTGTTCGAGCCAGGCGCGGTCGGTCATCGTCTCGCGATCGGCGGCTTCCAGCCCGGCAACGCGCGCCACGGGACTCTCGACGACGTGGAGCAGGTAGATCTTCGTCTTCCCCGGCTCGCCCATCCGGCGGGCTTCTGCGAGCAGGCGCTTTTCGCCGCCGGAAAAGTCCAGGGCCACGGCGATGGCGCGATAGGGCGTGGGGGGCGGGAGCGGTTCGGTGGGCGCGGGCCGCCGGTGCACGCCGGTGCGCCCGGGCGTGCGGGTGCGGAACCGATAGTACAGCGGGCGGAACGTGATGTAGAGCAGCAGGAGGCCAATGGCCGCCACCAGCGGGAACGTCAGCAGCTTTCGTTCCCAGGCCGCCTCGCCCGCCGCCGCGATCCATCCGCTCAACTCGCTGACGACCAGCCAGGCATTGAGCGCCACGATCAGCCCGGCAACGACCCACGCGGCTCCGGCCAGACGCCACCGGATGGCGAACGCACCCATGCGCTTCCGGTCCGCGACGAACTGGATCAGCGGGATGACGGCGAAGGGCAACTGGAGCGAGAGCACCACCTGGCTGAGCACCAGCAGTTCGCCGGTGGCTCCTTCACCGTAGATCAGGATGACCGCCACCGCCGGGATGATGGCGAGCATCCGCGTGATCAGCCGCCGGAGCCAGGGACGGATGCGGATGTTGAGGAAGCCCTCCATGACGATCTGCCCGGCCAGCGTGCCGGTGATGGTCGAGCTCTGCCCGGAGGCCAGCAGCGCCACGGCAAAGGCGATCGGCGCGATGGTCGTGCCGAGGATCGGCTCCAGCAACCGGTGGGCGTCGGCGATCTCGGCGATCTCGTAGAGCCCGTGCCGGAAGAAGACGGCCGCCGCCATCACCATGATCGCCGCGTTGATGAAAAAGGCCAGATTGAGGGAGATGGCCGAGTCAAGGGTGTTGAGGCGGATGGCCTGCCGGCGCGCCTCGGGGGTGTCGCCGATCTTACGCGTCTGCACGAGCGACGTGTGCAGGTACAGGTTGTGCGGCATCACGGTCGCGCCGAGGATGCCGATGGCGATGTAGAGGGCGGTCGCGTCGGGGAGCGTGGGGACCATGCCCCGGGCGATGCCGCCCCAGTCCGGCTGCGCCAGAAAGATTTCGACCAGGAAGGCGATGCCGATGGTGCCCACGAGCGAGAGGATGAGCGCTTCGAGCTTGCGGATGCCATAGTGCGAGAGCATCAACAAGAGCAGCACGTCGAAGCCGCTGATGAGCACGCCGTAGAGCAGCGGCAGGCCGAAGAGGAGCTCCAGCGCGATGGCCGAGCCGATGACCTCGGCCAGGTCCGTCGCCGTGATGGCGATCTCGGCGAGGACGTAGAGCGGGATGTTGACCAGCGGCGGGAACGCTTCCCGGCAGGCCTGCGCCAGGTCGCGGCGTCGGGCGATGCCCAGCCGCGCCGCCAGGCTCTGGAGGAGGATCGCCATCACGTTCGACATCAACAACACCCAGATCAGGGCGTAGTTGTACCGGCTTCCGGCCGCCAGGTCGGTGGCCCAGTTGCCCGGGTCCATGTAGCCGACGGCCACCATCAGCGCCGGACCGGCGACGGCCAGCCACCGCCGCCAGCCCGGCCCACGCGTGGGCACCTCGATCGTCTCGTACACCTCGGACAACGAGCGACGGTCCGAGTCGGGTGGAAGCTTCTTTCCCATGAGCACTTCGCATGGGCCCGCGACGGAAATCGGCCGTCACTACGGCGTCGCGGGCGGGATCGTCAGTAGCCCCGTCGTTTGTGAACGGTGCGCCAGTACAGGTCGAGGTATTGCTCCGCCGATTTTTTCCACGAGAAGTCGGAGGCCATGCCGCGTCGCTGCACCTCGCGCCAGACTTTCGTCTCGTGGAAGAGCGCGAGGGCGCGCAGGATCGTGGCGTGAAGGGCTTCCGGAGTGGCATCGTAGAACGAGAAGCCGTTGCCCTGTCCGCCGAACTCGTGGAAGTCGTGCACGGTGTCGGCCAGTCCGCCGGTGCGACGCACGATGGGGACCGTGCCGTAGGCGAGGCTGTACATCTGGTTCAGGCCGCACGGCTCGAAGTGCGAGGGCATCAGAAAAGCGTCGGCGCCCGCCTCGATCCAGTGCGCCAGCTCCTCGTGATAGCCGATGTATACGCCCACACGGCCCTGGAACGAGGCGGCGGCCCAGTTGAAAAAGTCCTCGAAACGTTGCTCGCCGCTGCCGAGCATGACGAGCTGCATCCGGTGATGCACGAGCAGTTCGCCGAGGATGGGCTGCAGCAGGTCGAAGCCCTTCTGCGGCGTCAACCGCGAGACGATGCCGAACACGGGTACGTTGCGGTGGTATTCCAGCCCGTATCGTTCGAGAAGCGCCCGCTTGTTCCGCTGCTTTTTCGGGAGCGAGGCGGCGTCGTAATGTTGCGGGATGTACGGGTCGCGGGCAGGGTTCCACACGTCCGTGTCGATGCCGTTGAGGATGCCGAAGAGGTCGCCGCCGCGCGCGCGCAGCAGCCCGTCGAGGTCGCCGCCGAAGGCCGGTGTCTGGATCTCGTGCGCATACGTCTCGCTCACGGTCGAGATGCTGTCGGTGAAAACGAGGCCGGCCTTCATGAACGAGAACGCGCCGTGGAGTTCGTACGGCCCGCCGGGGAAGAAGAGGTCGTACGACAGCCCCGCCTTCGCGACGCTCGACGGATGGAAACGCCCCTGAAAGCCGATGTTGTGGATGGTGAAGAGCGTCGCCGTGTGTGCGAAGAGGCGGTCCCAGTGATAGACTTTGTGAAGGAAAACCGGCATCAGCCCCGACTGCCAGTCGTTGCAGTGGATCAGGTCCGGCGCCCAGTGATAGCGCTGCATGACCTTGAAGACGGCATGTTGAAAGAAGATATAGCGCTCGTCCTCGTCGGGATCGCTCGTATAGATGCCGGGTCGGTGGTAATAGTGCGGGCAGTCGATGAAATAGATCTCGGCCTCGGAGCCGGGCAGCCGGCCGTACCACACGTTGAACGTATGTGTCGCCTGGCCGACGGTCACGGGGATGTCCCGCAGTTCGGCGGCGAAGGTGAGGTCGTGCTCGAGCGTGGAGATGGAGCCGTAGAGCGGCATGAAGACCTTGACCTCGCAGCCAAGCTCGGCCAGCGCTTTCGGCAGCGCGCCGCTGACGTCGGCCAGACCGCCGGTCTTCGCATACGGGACGCACTCGCTCGTCGTGAAGCAGACTTTCATGGGCAATGGGGTTGCGGATGCAATCAGGGCGGGGCCGAACGTACCCCTCTCCGGGTCGTTCAAGCAGCCGGGCCTCGACATTCAACGAACCGGAGGAAGATACATGCTTGCGTCCATAATTGAAGGCCAGGAGCTTGAATTTCGAACGCAGGCCGGCGTAGAGGCGGCCCTTCGCGCCGTCTGCGCCGCGCATCCGGACCTCGCCGCGTTCCATGATCTCGGCGTGAGCGAGGAGGGCCGTCCCCTGTACGGCGTCGTGCTCGGCCGCGGCCCGCGCACGGTCGGCCTCATCGCCGGGGCGCACGCCGACGAGCCGGCGGGGCCGGAGACGCTCCGCTCCTTCGTCCTCGAAGGTCTCCGCTGCCGCCGCGACCTCGCCGGGCTCTTCGAGCGCTTTCGCTTCGTCGTCGTGCCCCACATCAATCCCGACGGCGAAGCGCGCAACCGGGCATGGATCGAGCGGTGGCCGAGCCTCGAAGCCTATCTCCGGGACGTCGTCCGGGAGCCGCCGGGCCGCGACCTCGAGTTCGGCTTCCCGGACATGCGCGTGGAGAACCGGATCGTGGCGGACTTCCTCCGGAAGCACGCCCCCTTCGCGCTTCACATGAGCCTGCACGGCATGGGCATCGCCGAAGGTGCGATGTTGCTCATCGAACGCCACTGGGCTTTTCGCACGCAGCCGCTCCGCGACGCCTTCACCCGCGCCGTGCGCGAGGCCGGCCTCGGCCTCCACGACCACAACCGGAAAGGCGAGAAAGGCTTCTTCTGCATCGAACCCGGCTTCGCCACCACGCCCGAAGGAGAGGCCATGCGCTTCTTCTTCCGCGCCATGGGAGACGAGGCCATGGCCGACCGCTTCCACGACAGCTCGATGGAGTTCGTCCGCAGCCTCGGCGGCGATCCGCTCTGCCTCGTCACGGAACTGCCGCTGTTCGTCGTCCGCGCCCGGGAACGGTCGCCCGAACCGCCCGTGCCCGGTGTGCCTCGGACCTACCTTGCCTTCCGCGAACGCCTGCCCGAGATCCGCCGCCGCCTCACCGCCGGCAGCCCCGTCGACGACCTCCTCGCTCCCTTCGACGGCGCCCCCGTCCCGCTCCCGACGCTCGTGCGCCTGCAACTCCGCACCCTCGAACTCGGCCTCGAAGCGATTTTTGGTGAAACCTCCGCATAATGTATGTATAGTTTTTGTTAAGTTTAATATTTGGAAGCGCTTGCGGGAAGGAGAGGGGTTGGATCTTAACCGAGGGTGGCGGAATTTAGTATCCGGTGAACGCGAAGGTGTTCACGAACCTCTGAACGAAAGCAAAAAGGAAGCATCATGATAAAGAAGAAAGTCAGCCCGAAAGGTACGACGGTGCGCGTCACGTTCGAACTGCCGGGCGACGTCGCCCGGGAGCGCGCGGCGGTCGTCGGCGATTTCAACGAGTGGAACCCCGAGCAGGGAAAGATGAAGTTCGTCAAGACCCGCAAGGTCTGGAGCAAACAGGTTTCCCTGAAGCCGGGACAGACGTATCAGTTCCGCTACTTCATCGACGACGCCGACTGGCGCAACGATGAGGAGGCGGACGCCTACGTGCCGAATCAGTACTTCAGCGAAAACAGCGTGCTGGAGCTCTGACCCCGGATGGGCGCCGCGCCCTTCTTCCCGCGTCCGGATGCCTTTGCGCTCGTCTGCATCGCCTCGCCTTTCCCGATGCCGCCTCCGGAACGCCGAACCCATGGCGCCCGCACGTGTAGTGTGGACAAAGGGCCTTCCTTCGGGGAGGCCCTTTTTTTCTTCAGGCGAGCGCGTCCGGGAAAAGCGCCGCGTCTGCGTTCATCCGAAGAGCCACCGCACGACGTACACGGCGAAGATCATGGCGAAGACGTCGGCGGTGAGGCCGGCGGGCACGGCATGGCGCGTCTTCTTCACGTTCACCGCGCCGAAGTACACGGCGATGACGTAGAAGGTCGTCTCGGTGGAGCCGAACATGGTGGCGGCCATCTTCACGAGGAGCGAGTCCTCGCCGAACTGCTGGATCATGTCGAGCACGATGGCGGCCGAGCCGCTGCCGGTGAGCGGGCGGATGATCATCATCGGCAGCACCTCGGGCGGGATGCCGGCCCATCCGAGCACGGGGCGCAGGCCGTCGATGAGGAAGTCGAGCGCGCCGGAGGCCCGAAACATTCCGATGGCGAAGAGGATGGCGACGAGGTACGGGATGATCATCACCGCCACGCTGAAGCCTTCCTTGGCGCCCTCTACGAACTCCTCGTAGACGGGCACTTTCTTGATGAGGCCGTAGAGCGGGAATCCGACGATGATCGACGGGAGCACGAAGACGGAGAGGATGTCGAGAACGGTGCGAAAGGTTTCCATGACGAAGGATGGGTTCGAGGTTCGAAGGCGGAAGAGAGGCCGGGGATCAGGCTTCGTCGCGGTTGGGGTCCGTCTCGCGGAAGCGTTTCATGCGTTCGAGCGCTTTCGTCGTGCCGATGGCCACGAGGAGCGAAAAGAACGTGACGATGAGGATGCTGAAGAAGAGCTGGTTGATCTGCAGGCCCATGATGGCCACGAGCAGGACCGGCGGCACGATCTGGACGCTGGCGGTGTTCATGGCCAGGAGCATCACCATCTCGTTCGTGGCGGTGTCTTTTTTCGGGTTGAGGGTCTGAAGCTCTTCCATCGCCTTGATGCCGAGGGGCGTGGCGGCGTTGCCGAGGCCGAGCATGTTCGCCGTCAGGTTGAGCACGATCATGGCGAAGGCGGGGTGGTCCTTCGGGATGCCGGGGAAGAGCGGGCGAAGCAACGGCTGCGTCACGCGGACGAGGCTGAAGAGCATGCCCGACTTCTCGGCGATCTGGAGCAACCCCATCCAGAGTGCGAGCGTGCCGATGAGTCCGAGCGCGAGCGTCACCGCGGTGTCGGCGAAGTCGAGCGCGGCGGCGGCGATGGCGTTCATCTTGACGAAGCGCACGGGCGGGAACGTGACGGTGGCGGTGGCGAGGGAGTCGCCGCGGAAGGAGAGCGCGCCGACTGCCCCCCGGAGGTCGTGGTCGCGCCGGGAGGTGATCTCGCGAATGGTCGCCAGGGGCTCGGGCATGGAGACGTCCCGGGCGAAGCGGAGCTGACGCCCGTCCTGCGTCTGGAGGAGCACGCCGTCATACGAGGCCGCCGGTCGGCTCTCGACGCCGTAAAACGCGCCGTACGTCTCCGGATCGATGGCGACGGAGACGGGCACGCGCCGCGCGGAGGAGTCGTAGCCCTCGGGGAAGCGGAGCGTGACGGGCAGCGGCTCGCCGTTTCGGTACGTGTCCCGGCTGAGGTCGCGGAGGTCGTGGACCATGGCGAAGACGAGGCTGAAGATGATCAGTCCGGCCCAGATATAATTGAGCATGTCCGTGGAAGGATTGATGAGGCGGAAACGGGAGCCCGGGGGAGCGGCGGTATGATACAGAAAAAAATCGCCTTCATCTCCCCCGGCAGACACGACCGCCCGGCCGGTTCCCCACGACGCGCTCCCCACGACGCGCTCCCCACGACGCGCTCCTCCGGCGGCGACCGAGAAAAAACACCCGCCTCATGTCACCCGTCACCCGCTAGCGGCGGCTCAGATAAGCGGGTCTTCGTCAGCTTCGAAAGGCACGCGAAGCTTGAAACGACCCTCGGGCGCAGGCTATCTTCTTCGAACGAATTCGGTCTTCGTCGATGAGATGGAAACGCGCTCATCGACCGGTCTTCTCCACAATAAATGATGAGGTGTTATCGTGAAACTCCGCTATGCTCTCGTCGTCTTCAGCCTTCTTTTCCTGACCGGATGTTTCCACGCGCGCGTCACGACGGGCCTGGAGCCTTCCGTCAAAGTCATCGACAAGCCGTTCGCCTCGTCGTGGATTTACGGGCTCGTGCCGCCGAGCACCGTGAAAGCCGAGGCGGAATGTGAGAACGGCGTCGCGCGCGTCGAGACGGAACTGAGCTTCGTCAATCAGCTCGTGGGGTTCCTGACGGGCGGCATCTATACGCCGATGCATATCAAGGTGACGTGCGCCGCCGGGGAATGAGCTGCGGGACGGTCAGCGTTCCCAGAAGCCCCGGATGTTCTTCGAGCCGTCGCCGTACTGGAAGGACGACTTGCCTTCGTACGAACGGGCCAGCGCTTCGAGGATGCGCCGCGCGATGTGCACGCCCGTCGTGGTGATCACCGTGCGTTCGTCCGCCTCCTCGATGGCCATGATGCGCTCGAGCGGATGCTCGCCCCGCTCCGCCTTCTCCACGTTGCGCACGAGGTTGAGGATCTCTTCTCGGTGCGACGCGAAAAAGTCCCCCTTGAGTTCGAGGGTCCCGGCAGGGTAATGATCAAGGATGCGTCGGCAGGCCGGGCAGACGGCTTCGTGCGCCTGCTCCGGCGTCTTCTCCCACGTCCATCGCCCTTTCGTGAAGACGGCTCCGCACACCGAGCACCGCGTCGGCTCCGGCCACTTCTCGCGGTTCTTGTAGGTGTCGTTCCGCTTCTCTTTGATCAGTCGATCTTTTCTACCGTAGGGACCTTTCTGCATCGTCGTACCCTCCGAATCGTTGTGGGGTAAACCGGTCGGACATGGTCGGGGAAAACGAGCGCGGGAATCTTTCCGTGCTCCTTTAGTGAGACACCCGGATGTCCCCGCGACGTTCCCGGCAGGGCCGCCCTTCGGAGATTCATAATGCGATTTTCGCGCGGCGTCTCCGGTCGGGGAAAAGCGGGGTCTTCTCAGGCCGTCTCGGGGCGCTCCCGCTCGTCGAAATAGGCGCGGATCTTCGCCGTCATCGCCGGGCCGACGACGGCGGCGAGGGCCTCGTTCGAGGCGGCCTTCACCTTTTTCACCGAGCCGAAGGCCTTGAGCAGCTTGCGCACGCTCTTGGCGCCGACGCCGGGGATGTCCATGAGTTCGGAATGGAGCGTCTTCGTCCGCCGCTGTTTGCGCTGAAACGTGACGGCGAAGCGATGGGCTTCGTTGCGCACGCGCTGGAGGAGTTGGAGCGACGAGCTCGTGCGGGGAATGAGGACCGCGTCGGTGTCGCCGGGGAAGAAGACCTCTTCGAGCCTTTTGGCGAGGCCGACGACGGGGAAGCGGCCGTAGACCTCCGCCGCTTCGAGCGCTTCGACGGCGCTCGAGAGCTGTCCCTTCCCGCCGTCGATGACCACGAGGTCGGGCCACGGGCCGTTCTCTTCGCGCACCCGGGCGTATCGTCGGGCCACCACCTCACGCATCGACCGGTAGTCGTCGGACTTCCCGGCTTCGACGGTGCGCACCTTGTACGTGCGGTATTCGCTTCGTTTGGGTTTGCCGTCTTCGAAGACGACGCACGAGGCGACGATGCCGGCGCCGCCGAGGTGCGAGACGTCGAAGCACTCGATGCGGCGAGGCAGGTGCTTGAGCCGGAGGTCGCGCCGGAGCGCGTGGACGACGTGCGGGATGCGGCCCTCCTCCCGGCGCTCCTTTTGCACGCGCCACTCTTCGAGCAGAAGACGGGCGTTGGCCTCCACCATGCGGATCAGACCGGCCTTGTCGCCGCGCTCGGGCACGTGGAGCGCCACCTTCTTGCCGCGCCGCGCACGGAGATACTCCGCAAGCGGCTCCGGCGTCGCGCACGAGGTGGAGAGATGCACCTCATCGGGGAAAAAGGTCGTCTCCGTGTAGTGGTTTTCGAGGAGCGCCTGCATGAGTTCCGCGTCGGTGCGGCCCTCGATGCGGCGGAGGTACTTGTGTCGGCGTCCGACCACCTTGCCCTCGCGCACCATGAAAAGCGCGCCGCACGCCGCGTTCTCGGTCCGGTCGACGGCGAGGGCGAAGAGGTCGCGGTCGACGAAGTCTTGACTGACGATCTTTTGCTTTGCCGTGTAGTTTTCGAGCGCCTGAATGCGGTCGCGGAGGGCGGCGGCTTCCTCGAAGTGGAGCGCGGCGGCCTGCGCCTTCATCTCCTCCGAGAGCTTCTCGATGAGCGCCCGGGTCTTGCCGTTGAGAAGCTGTTCCACCTGCCGGATCGCCTCGTCATAGTCCGCCTCCGCCTGAAGGCCCACGCACGGCCCCTCACACTTTTTGATGTGATACTGGAGGCATACCTGATACTTCCCCGCGGCGATGGGCTCGGGGTCGAGTTTGAGGTTGCAGTCGCGGAGCCTGAACGTGGCGCGGATGGTCTCGAGCACGAGCCGCATGTTCTTCACGTCGGTGTACGGGCCGAAGTACTTCGAGCCGTCACGCCGTACGCGCCGCGTGGGGAAGACGCGCGGAAAGCGCTCGTTCTTGATGCAAATGTACGGGTAGGTTTTGTCGTCCTTGAGGTTGACGTTATAGCGTGGTTTGAGGCGTTTGATGAGGTTGTTTTCGAGAATGAGCGCCTCGGCCTCCGTGTCGGTGACGATGACCTCGACGTCCTCGATCTTGCGCACGAGGGCCTGCAGCCGTCCGTCGTGCGAGCGGCTCTTCTGAAAGTACGAGCGCACCCGGTGCCGGAGGTTCTTCGCCTTGCCGACGTAGAGCACGTTGCCCCCGGCATCCTTGTGCTGATACACACCGGGACTCGTGGGCAGGTGGGCGAGCTTTTCTTCGAGGACCGGATTCATGGGGGAGGCACGTGGTGAGCGGAGAACGCAAACGGGCGGCGCGGGATCGGGTTTCGGCCCGCGCCGCTCGCGCCTTGTCGAACGGGATCGGACGGTTCAGACGGCGACGGGCAGACGCACGCCCGTCTTGCGCGTGTACGCTTCGAGGACGAGGTCGGCGAGGGCGTCGAGGTCGAAGGTGGCGGCGTTGAGCACGAGGTCGTAGTCGGCGGGGTCGGTGACGTCGCGCTTGAAGTGGCGCCGGACGAACTCGGCCCGGACGGCGTCCATCTCGACGATCTTGCGGCGGGCCGTCTCCTGGTCGAGGTTCTCGCGTTCGGCATATCGACGGACGCGCTCGTCGAGCGGGCACACGAGGCGGACGCTGAGGCGGTCGCGCGGGGCGAGGATGTAGTTTGCGCCGCGCCCGACGATGACGGCGTCGCCGTGGTGGGCAATGGTTTGCACCACGCGCATGAGGGCGCGCAGGTACTGCGTGTTCGTGTGCGGGCTGCCCATGAGCGCGCCCCGCACGGCGTCGTCGATGGCTTTGCGGTGGCGTTCGTCGAGCGAGCGCATGAGCCGCTCGTCGCCGCCCGCTTCCTCGGCGATGGCCTGCACGAGCTCCTGATCCCATACGGTGAAGCCGGTGCGCTGCCCGAGCCGTTCGGCAAGCGCTGCCCCGCGCGTGCCGAACGCCCGCGAGATGGTGATGACGGGGTGCGGTTTCTGCCGTCGCCCCCCTCCGATGTTGCTTCTCTCCCACAGTTTGATCTGGTCCTCGATGATCTGCTCGAAACGACGTGCCATAGCGTGACCTCCTGCAAAGCGCATGGATGAGAAGGCGCGGAACGACGCGAGGGAAAGGCTCCTTCGCGCAAAACGTTTCACGCTTTTCTCTTAATAGCGGACCACTCCGAAGAAGGTTCTCCGAAGCAGAAAAGCGGGCGCAAAAATAACGGGTTGCGCCGCCCCTACCTCCGGCGAGGCGGGTTTCGTATACTGCCGGGGCGTCTCTCCTTTTTCCGAACGCGGGTATGGTCATTTGTCTGGGCGACCTCGTCGTCGATCTCATCAGCCGGGAGCCCGGGCGGCCGCTCTGGGCCGTCGAGACGTTCGAGAAGCATCTCGGCGGCTCTCCGGCGAACGTGGCCATCGGGCTGCGGGCGCACGGCGTGCCGGTGACGCTGTGGAGCAAGGTCGGCGCGGATGCGGGCGGACGGTTCCTCCGCGAACGGCTCCGGCGGTACGGTCTCGCCGACGGCGTGCGGGTGGACCCCGCGCATCCCACGAAGCACGCCCTCATCGGCCTCGACGCGCACGGCGACCGTACGTGGGAGATGCTCAACCCCGACAGCGCCTACGAACACATCACCCTCGACGACGTCGACCCGGCGGCGCTTCGGAAGGCCCGCGTCCTTCACGTCGGCGGCGCGGCGCTCGTCGGCGAGACGACGGCGTGTACGACGCTTGCCCTCGCCGACGAGGCCCGGGCGCATGGCTGCCTCGTCTCGTTCGACCCCAACCTCATCGTCGGAGACGCGCCCGAACGCCCGGCGATCCTTGCCCGCCTCGACGCGCTCCTCCCGCACGTCGACCTCCTCAAGATGAGCGCCGACGACTGGCGCGACCTCCTCGGCTCGGTCGCCCCCGCCGACGTGCTCGCGCGCGGCGTCTCGCTCGTCATCCGCACCGACGGCGCGCGCGGGGCGCATTTCCACACGCTCCGGCACGACGTCTTCGTGGCGGCCGAGACGGTGGACGTGGTCGACGCCACGGGCGCGGGCGACGCCTTCACCGCCGCCGTGCTCGCGGCCCTCGCGCGGACGCCGACCCTCCCCCTCGCCGAGACTCCCGCCGAGACGCTCCGCGCCTGGGGACGCGACGCCTCGGCATGGGCGCGGAGCATGCTCGAACGTCCCGGCGCGGTGGGCGGCTATCCGACGCCCGGCGGTGAACCGGACGCGGACGGACGAATTTCGCCGTGATTTATTCGGAAACCGTTCGACTTTCGCCGCGCGGCGTTCGATCTTTCCCGGAGCATTTTTCTTTCAAGATCATCCGCTTCCATCGATGCACGCCTCCTCTCCCGAAACGGCCCGCCGATGCCTCGTCACGGGCGGCGCGGGCTTCATCGGCTCGCACCTCGTCGACGCGCTCCTCGCGCGCGGGCACTTCGTCACGGCGGTCGACAACCTCTCGACCGGCCGCCCCGACAACCTCGCGCAGGCGATGCGGAACCCGCGCTTCCGTTTTCATGAGGTCGACGTCTCCGACCGGCAGCTCATGGCCCCGCTCGTGGCCGCGTGCGACGACCTCTATCACCTGGCCTCCTACGTGGGCGTCAAGCTCGCCACGTGGACGCCGAGCCGGACCATCCTGAACAACCTCCGAAGCATCGACACCATCCTCGATCTCGTCACGCACTACCGGCCCCGCTTTTTGCTCACCTCCACGTCCGAGATCTACGGCAAAGCGCTCGACTATCTGCCCGGAAACGCGCTTGCCGAGCATGCCGACCGCGTCTACGGTTCGACGGAGGTGCACCGGTGGTCGTATGCGGGCATCAAGGCCGTCGAGGAGTTTCTCACGCTGGCGAAGCATCACGAGGAAGGGTTGCACACGGTCATCGTGCGGTTGTTCAATGTGATTGGGCCGCGACAGGTGGGGCGGCACGGGCCGGTCGTGCCCCGGTTCATCGAGCAGGCGCTCGCGGGCGACCCGATCACCATCTATGGCGACGGGCGTCAGCGCCGGTGCTTCACGTTCGTCGAGGACGCTATCGAGGCGATGCTGTTGCTCATGGACCGGGAGGACGCCGCCGGGGAGGTGTTCAACGTGGGCGGGTGCGCGCCGGTGAGCATGCGCGACCTTGCCGGGATGATCGTCCGCCTCACCGGCAGTCGCTCGGAGCCGACGTTCGTGCCGTACGAAGCCGCCTACGGGACGCATTTCGAGGACGTGAAGGTGCGCATCCCCGACACGACGAAGCTCACCGAATGGACCGGCTTCACCATCGACCGGACGATGGAGGAGGCGCTGGGCCGGATCATCGCGGCGCACCCGTCGCATGAGGCCGGTAAGGAAGCCTGAGGCGAGCCGGGGACTTTCCGCCGGTTCGCGTATCTTGTCGCCGCCCCGCCCGTTTCAACTGGACCCCGGACGCATGACCCCGGACGCTTCCGTTCCCTTTTTGCCCTACAGCCGTCCGCTCGTTTCCGAGGAGGATATCGCGGTGGTGGCCGAGGCCCTTCGCGATCCGATCATCTCGCAGGGGGCGCGGCTCGAAGCCTTTGAGGAGGCGTTCGCCGAAAAGATGGAGGCCGCGCGCGCAGTGGCCTTTTCGAGCGGGACGGCGGCGCTCCACGGCATGTGCTTCGCCGCGGGCATCGGACCGGGCGACGAGGTGATCGTCCCCGCGCTGACGTTCGCCGGCACCGCCAACGCGGTCCGCTACCCGGGCGGCGCGCCCGTCTTCGCCGACGTCGACCCGGCGACGCTCTGTCTCGACCCGGAGGCCGTCCGGGCGGCGCTCACCCCCCGCACCCGCGCCATCCTCACGGTCGACTTCGCCGGGCATCCGAGCGCCTACGCGGAACTCCGCGCCCTCGCCGCCGAAGCGGGTTGCCTCCTCCTCGCCGACGCCGCCCACGCCCCGGGCGCGACGTACCGGGGCCGCCCCGTCGGCTCCGACCTCGCGGACATGACGGCCTTCAGCTTCAACCCGGTCAAGAACATGACTTCGGCGGAGGGCGGCATGGTGACGACGGCGGATGCGGGGCGGGCGGGGCGTCTCCGGCAGTTCCGCGTGCACGGCATGACGCGCGACCCCGACCGGCTCGAAGCGTCGGCGCCGGGAGGGTGGTATTACGAACAACAGTTCCTCGGCTTCAACTACAAGATGAGCGAACTGCACGCGGCGCTCGGATTGAGTCAACTGGGGCGGCTCGAAGCGTTCAACGCGCACCGGCGGCGGCTGGCGGCTTTTTATGACGAGGCGCTGGCCGGTCTGCCGCTCCGGCTGCCGACCGCCCCGCCCGACGGGTTGCACGCCCGGCACCTCTATCCGGTGCAGGTGCTCGCGCCGCCGCCCCGCCACCGGGATGCGCTCTTCGCCGCCCTTCGCGCCGAAGGGATCGGCGTGCAGGTCCACTATATCCCCGTGCCGATGCATCCCGACTACCGGCGGCTGGGCTATACGATGGAAGGGTTGCCGCATACGGCGCAGTATTACGCGCGCGCGCTCAGCCTGCCGCTCCATCCCGCCATGAACGAGGCCGACGCCGAACGGGTGGCGGCGGCGGTGCGGGCCTTCTTCGGAGCCTCCGGATGAAGCCCGCCGGGCAAAGCCCCACGCCGGGCGACCTCCGGGGGCGGACCGTGCGGAACGCCGCCGTGACGGTCGGCTCACAGTGGGCGCGGTACGTGCTCTCGCTCGGCGGCGCGATGGCGATGGCGCGCCTGCTCACGCCCGAGGACTTCGGCCTCTTCGCCATGGTGCTGGCCGTGACGGCGTTCTTCGCGGCCTTCCGCGACCTCGGGTTGCCCATGGCCACGGTGCAGCGGAAGGCGATCACCCACGCGCAGGTGAGCACGCTCTTCTGGATCAACGTGGGCGCGGGCGCGGCGCTGGCGCTCGTCACGCTGGGGCTGGCGCCGCTCGTGGCGTGGTTCTACGACGAGCCGCGCCTGACGGGCCTCATGGCGGCGCTGGCGGCGGGGCACCTCCTCACGGGCGTCTCCGCGCAACCGATGGCGCTCCTCTACCGGCGGATGCGCTTCGGCCGCGTGGCGACGCTCGAACTCGGCGCGCTCCTGCTCAGCCTCGTCGTCGGCATCGGGCTGGCGTGGCGGGGATGGGGCTACTGGGCGCTCGTGGCGAAGATGCTCACGGCGGCGGCGGCGGTGGCCGTCGGCGTGTGGTTCCTGCTCCGGTGGCGTCCGTCCGCGCCCCGGCGGGGGACCGGCGTGCGCCCCATGCTCGCCTTCGGGGGACACCTCTCGCTGGGCTACGTCTTCGGCTATCTCTCGAAAAACCTGGACAACATCCTCATCGGGCGGTTCGTGGGGAGCGCGGCGCTCGGCTTCTATACGAAAGCCTATCAGATCGTGCTGATGCCCGTGTCGCAGTTCTTCGCCCCGCTATCGAGCGCGTTCCTGCCCACGCTCAGCCGCCTTCAGGACGAGCCTGCCCGCTTCCGCGCGTTCTACCGGAGAGGGACCCTCATGCTCACCTCGCTCGGGATGCCGGCCATCGCACTCGCGTTCGTCTCCGCAGAAAAGGTCGTGGAGATCATGCTCGGCCCGCAGTGGACGGCCGTCGTTCCGCTCTTCCGAACACTCGCCCCGGCGGCCTTCATCGGCACGTTTTACCTGACCACGGACTGGGTCTATCTGGCGCTCGGACAGACGCGGCGACAGCTCCGGTGGACGGTCTTCGCCGAGACCCTGACGATCCTCGCCTTCGCGCTCGGCATCCGGTGGGGCGCGATGGGCGTGGCGGCGGCGTACACGGCGATGACGGGCGCGCTGTGGCTGCCGGGGCTCCGGTACTGTTTTCGTGAAGCTCCGCTCGGTATGCGCGATTTCGTCTCGGCGGTGTGGCGTCCGGCGACGGCTTCGCTCGGTGCGGCGGCGGGGCTTTTCGGCGCGCGGGCGCTCGTGCCGGAGCCGGATGGAGTGCTCCTCGCCTTCGCCTTCGACGCGGCGGTGTACGGACTGTTGTACGTTCTCCTGTGGCGCGGGATGCCCGGCGGTCGGGCCGAGTTTCGCGCGGCGCTCGACCTTCTCGCGATGGTTCG